>JAXIZX010000269.1:0-6922 GCA_036303765.1 Collinsella sp.
CCAGATGTCCTCGGCGATCAGACCGAGTATGCAGCAGACAAAGAATACCCAGAACAGGTTGAAGTAGTTGAGCTTGATGTAGCCTTCGCCGGTTTCATCGCGCCCGAGCATGCCCTCGGCGGCGGCGTCGCGATCGAGCATTTCCTGCAGGCGGCGTTGCAGCTCGCGCTCCTGGCGCAGCGTGGGGTCGACGGTGGTCGAAAGCGCGACGAGGATGCCGAGCTGGATGGCGGGGCGCAGCAAGAAAGGCCCGATGCCCTGGAGCATCACGTCAACCAAAAGCTCGACGACGGTCAATGCGATAAGGATATAGGACAGACGGGCGGCATTGCGGCGCTGGTTCTTGATGAGGTCAAGGCCAAAGATGATCAAGATGACGGCACTGGCAGCCGAGAGCATGATGCCGGCGACAATCAGTCCGACCGCGACGAGCGTGTTGTCGCCGAGCTTGGCGGCGGCGTTGCCGTTGATGAGTGCGGTGATGACCTGCCACATAAAGGCGCCGACCGAAGGGAGCGTGCCCACGCCGGACAGGATGCACAGGACGGCGTACACCTTAATGATGAGGGGGATCTTCTTGACCTCCGTGGCGCTGGGGACGATGGGGTCGAGTTCGTTACGATCCATACATAACCTTTCTCGTTTTGCTGTAGGTACAAGGATACGCCGCCGACCTGCCAAAAGACAGGACGAACGTCCCAATTGCAACAATGCAAGCCCTAACGGCGGGCGAGACGCGTCGCAACGGAAGCATACGGGATTGTCGGCCCCGAGGCGGTTGCCCAATAAAATGTTTGGCCGCAAAACGGATTATAAGCTCGGTGGGCTTTTAAAAAGCGCTGTTCATGCGCGGGAGTGCTTGTCTTGCCGTGCGTATAATAGGGCAGGTAACGCCAAATAACGAGGCTCTGAGGGGATGCCATGTCTCAAGAAACCATCCACGCGGCCGAGCGCGCCGCGGGACAGGTGAAGACCATGTCGACGTATGATCCGGACTCCGACCAGCTGCATGAGGAATGCGGCATTTTTGGTGTGTGGGCACCCGATCGCGATGTGGCTCGACTGACGTACTTTGGTCTGCGCGCGCTGCAGCATCGCGGCCAGGAATCGGCGGGAATCGCCGTGGGTGATGGCGGCACGGTTATGGTTCGCAAAGACCTGGGACTGCTCGATCGCGTGTTTTCCAACGCCGACCTGTCGACGCTCTCCGGCCAGCTGGCCGTGGGCCACGTGCGCTATGGCACCGCCGGCGCCAAGAGCTGGGAAGCCTCGCAGCCGCATCTTTCTACTATCAACAGCGTCATTATCGCGCTTGCTCACAACGGCACTCTGGTCAACACCGACGAGCTGCGCCGCCAGCTGATTGAGCTCGGCGTGCCGTTCCTCTCCAACTCGGATTCCGAGGTCGCGACTAAGCTTATCGGCTACTTTACTCAGCGTACGGGCCATCTGCGTGAGGGCATTCGCAAGACCATGGAGCTCGTGCGCGGCGGCTACGCCATGACGCTCATCAACGAGCAGGCGCTCTACGCTTTCCGCGATCCGCACGGCATTCGCCCGCTCGTGCTGGGCAAGCTGGTAGACGAGGGTCTGGACCAGGCCGATGCCGCATCCGTTTCGCAGCTGCCGTCGCAGGACGGCGCCGCTACGGTCGACTCCGCCGTCCGTGTCACGCGCGCCGGCGGCTGGGTCGTTGCTTCCGAGACCTGCGCACTCGACATCGTGGGTGCCGAGTACGTCCGTGACGTCCGTCCCGGCGAGATCTTGCGCATCAGCGCCGAGGGTCTGGTATCCGAGCAGGGCGTGCCTGCAGCCGAAGAGCCCGCCAACTGCATCTTTGAGCAGGTCTACTTTGCCCGCCCCGACTCCATCATGAACGGCAAGAGCGTTTATGCCTGCCGTTACGACATGGGTCGTCAGCTGGCACATGAGGAGCCCGTCGAGGCCGACCTGGTCATCGGCGTTCCCGACTCCGGCCTGCCGCCCGCGGAGGGCTATTCGCACGAGAGCGGCATTCCCTTTGGCGAGGGCCTTATCAAGAACCGCTACGTGGGCCGTACGTTTATCGAGCCTACGCAGGAGTTGCGCGCCATGGGCGTGCGTATGAAGCTTAACCCGCTGCGCGACAACATCGAGGGCAAGCGCCTGGTCGTCATCGACGACTCCATCGTGCGCGGCACCACCATGGTGCAGCTCGTCAAGATGCTGCGCAACGCTGGCGCCAAGGAGATTCATATCCGCATCAACTCGCCCGAGGTCATCTGGCCGTGCTTCTACGGTATCGATACCGACGTGCAGTCGCAGCTTATCAGCGCCAACAAGACGGTCGACGAGATTTGCGAGTATATCGGTGCCGATTCGCTGGCCTTCCTTTCGGTCGAGGGCCTGCTTAAGGTCATGCCCAAGGGTGGCTACTGCGATGCGTGCTTTACCGGCCGCTACCCCGTGGCGATTCCCGAGAGCTTTGGCCGCGACAAGTTTATGGAGGGCTTTACGCCTCGCAACCTGGATAAGCCGCTGCACTTTGACGACGACGCCGTGGTCGAGAAATACGACGACCGCAGCTGGGAAGAGAAGCACGGCGAGGCCTAAAACCGGCCATTTAGGGACAGGTTTATTTTGGTAGGTTTCACCTGCTGTTTTGTTGATATGACGGCGCGTGCTGTTATGGCGCGCGCCGAAATGAACGCAACTATGAGCACCGTTTGGCGCCCGCGCGGCGGACGGTAGTGGGAGAGGAAGGCTCAGATGAGCGACAGCAAGCATGTGACGTATGAGGATGCCGGCGTCGATACCGCCGAGGGCGGCCGTGCCGTCGACGCGATTAAGCAGATGGTCAAGGACACCAACCGCCCCGAGGTCATCGGCGGTATCGGCGGCTTCGGTGGCCTGTTCTCGGCCGCCGCGCTTAAGGATATGGAAGACCCGATTCTGATTAGCGGTACCGACGGCGTGGGCACCAAGCTCGTGCTCGCCCAGATCATGGACCGTCACGAGACGGTGGGCCAGGATCTGGTCGCTATGTGCGTCAACGATATTCTGGCTTCGGGCGCCGAGCCGCTGTTCTTCCTGGACTACGTTGCCATCGGTCACATCGAGGCCGAGCACATGGCAAAGATCATCAAGGGTGTGGCCGACGGCTGCAAGCTCGCGGGCTGCGCGCTCGTGGGCGGTGAGATGGCCGAGCACCCGGGCGTCATGGCCCCCGCTGATTACGACCTCGCCGGCTTTACCGTGGGCGTCGTCGACCGTCCCAAGATGCTCGATCCCGCAAACGTCCGCCCGGGCGATGTGATCCTGGGCCTGCCTTCCACCGGCGTGCACTCCAACGGCTACTCGCTCGTGCGCAAGGTCATTGGCGTCGACGGCATCAAACCGGGCACGCCCGAGGCCGCCGCTAAGGCCGAGGAGCTGAGCCGTCCGCTCGAGGAGCTCGGCGGTGCATCGCTGGCAGACGCCCTGCTGGCCCCCACGCGCATCTACGTCAAGCCGATCCTGGAGCTGCTGCGCGGCGGCGCCAACGTGCACGCCATCGCCCACATCACCGGTGGCGGCATCACCGAGAACCTCAACCGCGCGCTCGCCGACGACGTCGACGCCGTGGTCACCCGCAACGGTGCCGAGATGGGTTGGGACGTTCCGCCCGTTATCACCTACGTGTCGCGCCAGGCCGAGCTCGCGCCCAATGAGGCATGCAAGACCTTCAACATGGGCGTTGGCCTGTGCCTGATCGTCGCCCCCGAGGACGAGGCCGCGGTTACCGAGGCCCTGGTCGCGCTGGGCGAGAAGCCGTTCCGCGTGGGCAAGTGCGTCGAGGGTTCCGGTAAGGTCGTGTACTCCGATGAGCGCTAACGAGCAGATGACTGCTGCCGAGGGCCTGGATTTTGTGCCCTATACCCGTCCGACCGGCACCGATACGGCCGAGCCGCTCAAGATCGGTGTGCTCATCAGCGGTTCGGGTACCAACCTGCAGGCGCTGATCGATCTGATCGCTGCCGGCAAACTCAACGCTTCGATTGAGCTTGTGGTGTCGAGCCGTCCTTCGGCTAAGGGTTTGCAGCGCGCTGAGCGCGCGGGCATCCAGACGCTTACGCTGTCCAAGGATGTCTATGCCGACCCCATCGCCGCCGACGAGATCATCGCGCACGAGCTGCTCGAGCGCGGCTGCGAATATGTGGTCATGGCCGGTTACATGCGCATGGTGCACACGCCGCTGCTGGCGGCGTTTCCCAACCGCGTGGTCAACTTGCATCCGGCACTGCTGCCGAGCTTTACCGGTGCGCATGCGATTGACGATGCCTTTGCGCGCGGTGTCAAGGTGACCGGCGTGACCGTGCACTTTGCCAACGAGATCTACGACAACGGTCCCATCATCGCCCAGCGCGCGCTGGCTGTCGAGGAAGGTTGGGATGTCGACACGCTCGAGGAGCACATCCACGCGATTGAGCACGTGCTGTATCCCGAGGTCGTGCAAATGCTCGCCGACGGCCGCGTCCACGTGCTGGAGAGCGGCAAGGTCGCAATTGACGCGCCTCGCGGCTAGCGGCGCACAGTACAATTTAGCCGAGTAGTCAGGGTGGTCATTGGCGCCAAGGCGCGCGTGGCCACCTTTTGTTTTGGGTAGTCACCTGTGACGTTCTTTAACGACTAGTCATTTAAGAACGTCCCCGATGGCTAGGTGAGAGAGGTGAGCGCATGGCGGATAACGAAGCGCTGTTTACGCCTGAGCTGGTGTTTTTTGATTGGGAGTGTGCGACGCCGGATGAGGTGTTTGCGCGGCTCGAGGGCAAGCTTGCACCACGTGGCTACATTGCCGACGGTTGGCTCGACGCCGTTCTCACGCGCGAGGATGCCTATCCCACGGGCCTTGCCATGCCGGCGGCAAACATTGCCATTCCGCATACCGATCCGGGGTTTGTGACCAAGCCCTATATCGCGGTGGTGAAGCCCACCGCGCCCGTGACATTTAACGCTATGGCTGGCATGGGCGCTCCGGTGCCGGCGCAGATCGTCATTAATCTGGGCATCGCCGAGCCGGGCGGCCAGGTCGAGGCCCTGCAGGCGCTCATGAACATCTTTATGGACGCCGATGCCGCAGCCGACGTGCTCGGCCAGACCACGTCCCAGGGCATGGTCGACGCCATCCGCCGCCATTTCTAGGATGGGGCTGAGCCGGCACTTGGGGACGTTCCTTTTCTGCCGGCAGTAAGGGACAGTCCCGAAGTGCCGGCATATAAAGAACGTCCCCAACTGCCAAGTGCCAGAGCTGTCCCCTTTGCACCAAAATGGTGCAGATTAACCTGTCCCCAATGCACCAAGCGTGCCGCGGGGGCTGCGTTGTGACACAATGGCGTTTGTTCGATTCGTTATGCGAAAGGCCAACTATGGCAAATAAGAAAAAGAACTCCGAGGCCGCGCCGACGCCCGAGCAGCAGGCCTGCGCTGCCTCCAGCTCTCGCAAGAAGCAGCGCAAGACGTACGTGTCTAAGACCGTCAAGATCGTCCTGGTGGTCATCGGCGTGCTGGCGATGCTGCTTTCCGTCTCGGCGATGGCGTGCTCCGGCCTTATGTCGCAGGCCGAGGACACCTCGGGCTACAAGCTGACCGGCGGTGTCGCTGCCACTATCAACGGCACCAACCTTACCGAGGACACCGTGACCAAGCAGATCATGAGCATGCGCACGTCCTACGGCTACACCAAGGATGAGGATTGGGCGCAGTATCTGGTTGACAACGACCTCACGCCCAAGAAGTACCGCAAGCAGCTCATCGACTCCTACACGCAGCAGATTCTGCTTCAGCAGGCACAGAAGGAGAACGGCGTGACGGTGTCGGACGAGGAGGTCGAGAAGGCTTGGAAGGACGCGTGCAAGAGCGCGGGCGGTGCCAAGGCCTTTAAGAAGACCCTCAAGACCTACGGCTATACCGAGGACACCTACAAGGACTCACTCAAGGAGAGTCTGGCGCAACAGAAACTCAAGGATGCCGTCGCGCCCACGAGCAAGCCCAAGGACAGCGAGATTGTCGATTACATCAACGAAAATCTGTCCAGCTACAACGACGCCCGCCGCTCGTCGAACATCCTGATCAAGGTTGATTCCGACGCTTCCGACGAGGACAAGGCTGCCGCCAAGGCCAAGGCGCAGGAGTGCCTGGACAAGATCAACTCCGGTGAGCTGAGCTTTGAGGACGCCGTTGAGCAGTACTCCGAGGACACCGGTTCCAAGGAGAAGAAGGGCGATGTGGGCTGGGATAAGCTCACCACCTTTGTCGACAGCTACCAGACGGCGCTCGAGGGACTCAACAAGGGCGACGTGAGCGAAGTCGTCGAGTCGACCTATGGCTACCACATCATCAAGTGCACCGACTACTTCCATGTCGATAATCAGGTTGATGACATCAACCAGGTGCCCAAGGACATCAAAAAGTACGTCTCCAACGTGGTGAAGACGCAAGCGGCCAGCACCGCGTACAGCGAGTGGCTGGAGCAGTACAAGAAGGATGCCGACATCACCGTCAACCCCATGCCCAAAGACGTACCCTATAACGTGAGTCTGAAGGGTGTCACCAAGAGTTCGACCGACGATTCGTCGACGACTGAGTAATCATGGGGCGGTGCTCGCGCGAGTGCCGCCCACACTATTGAGGAGGATTTGCAGATGACCCACGAAGAGCTGCAGAAGGAAATGATTGCGGCCATGAAGGCCAAGGACAAGGTTCGCCTGTCCATCATTCGCCAGGTTAAGGCCGAGGTGAAGAATATCGAGGTCAATGAGCGCCGCGATGTGACCGAGGAAGACGTCAACAGCATGATCAAGCGTCTGATCAAGCAGACGAGCGAGACGCTGGAGATGTCCATCAAGGCCGGCACCGACCAGGAGCGTACCGACAACCTGACCGAGCAGGTCAAGATTCTGGAGAG
>JAXIZX010000270.1:0-1768 GCA_036303765.1 Collinsella sp.
CAGGCCGCGGGCGCCCCGTACTACCTGACCGGTGGCCTGTGCGAGAACGCCTTCGTGGTGGAGCGGTTGGGCGAGCTGCTGGGGTCGCCGGTGACCACCTCGCCCCAGGCTCGCTTTGCCGGTGCCATCGGCGCGGCGATTCGCGCACAGGCGCTCAATTAATGCATCCGCCGCAGGCTCGCATTCATGCGTATACTGGGAGAAAATGATTGACCGATGAGAGGAGGTATCGATGGCTGACGATCAGATTAAGCTCACGTCTATGACTGCCGCGAGCGGTTGAGCCGCTAAGTTGGCTCCTGGAGCCCTCGCCCAGGTCCTGGGCGATTTTCCCAATGTGCATAACGACAACTTGCTCGTGGGGTTCGATACCTCCGACGATGCGAGCGTCTTTCGCGTTGGCGATAACTTGGGTCTCGTGCAGTCCATCGACTTCTTCCCACCGATGGTCGACGACCCGTTTTTGTTTGGCCAGATCGCCGCGGCAAACTCGCTGTCGGACATCTACGCCATGGGCGGGCGGCCGAGCCATGCCATGAACTTGCTGTGCATCCCGAGCTGTCTGGGCGTTGAGGTTGCCGGTCAGATTCTGGCGGGCGGCGCCGACAAGTGCGTCGAGGCGGGTTGCTCCATCGCGGGCGGCCATACCATCAACGACGACGAGCCCAAGTATGGCCTGTCTGTGAGCGGCTTTGTCGCGCTTGACCGTATGCTCGCCAACAGCGGCGCACGCGTGGGCGATGCGTTACTGCTGACCAAGGCGGTTGGCTCGGGCATCATCACCACGGCCATTAAGGGTGAGCTCATCGAGCAGGATGAGGCCGCAGCCATGTTTGACTCGATGCGCACCCTCAACGAGGCCCCGATTCGTCTGGCCGAGGGACTCGAGCTTCACGGCTGCACCGACATTACGGGCTTTGGCCTGATCGGGCATGCGTGCGAGATGGCCGAGGGCTCGGGCGCGCAGATTGAACTTGCGTCGGGGGCGGTGCCGCTCTTTGACCAGGTGCTCGATATGGCGCGTCTGGGCATTATTCCTGCCGGTGCCTACCGCAACCAGGATTTCTTTGGCCCGCGCGTGACGGCCGACGATGACCTGGAGCCGGGCATGCTGGATGCGCTGTACGATCCGCAGACGTCTGGTGGTTTGCTTATTGCGGTGCCCGCGAGGGATGTGGATGAGCTTGCGCGTCGCCTGGATGCCGAGGGGCGCATCGCCGCCGTCGTTGGTCGCGTGTGCGAGGCGGAGCCGGGCGGTCCTGCCGTCCGCGTTGTTCGCTAGCCCGCACGTTTATGTAACTGTTTGCCGTTCTCTAGAACGGTTCTTTCGAAAGGAATTTGCTATGTCTACCAAAATTGAAGTCAATGCCATGGGCGATGCCTGCCCGCTGCCCGTCGTCAAGACGCTCAAAGCCCTGAAGCAGCTCGATGGCGAGGGCGCCGTCGTGACCTCGGTCGACAACGAGACCGCCGTCAAGAACATTTCCAAGATGGCGCAGGAGAAGGGCTGCACGGCCTCGGTCGAGAAGGTTTCTGACGCCGAGTGGCACGTGACTGTCGCGACCGCCGGTGCCGTGACCGTTGCGGACCCCGAGCAGGACGGTGCCGCTTTCTGCGACGCCAGCGCCGGCAAGGGCAAACTCGTCATTTCCGTCTATACCGATTGCATGGGCCGTGGCGACGACGAGCTGGGCCACAAGCTCATGAAGGCCTTCATCTTGGCCGTGACGCAGCAGGAGGAGCGGCCCGCGACCATGCTGTTCTACAA
>JAXIZX010000271.1:0-2423 GCA_036303765.1 Collinsella sp.
ATTCTTGACGGCCTGAACAATCGTCAATATCGGTCGGAGGGGTGGCTTTGTAAAGCCGTTTGTCTCCACCCGCGTAGCGGGTGGTTTAAGGCTGGCCGCTGCGCGGCCAGCAGACTAAAGTCTTGAACAAAAAAGACGGGGCTCGCAATGCGAACCCCGTCTGCAAAGAAATCTGGCGAGAAAGCCTGATTACTTGAGGGTGACAGCAGCGCCAGCAGCCTCGAGCTTCTCCTTGGCAGCCTCGGCGTCCTCCTTCTTGGCACCCTCGAGAACAGCCTTGGGAGCGCCCTCGACGACCTCCTTGGCCTCCTTCAGGCCAAGGTTGGTGAGCTCACGGACGGCCTTGATGACCTGGATCTTGTTGTCGCCGAAGCCCTCGAGCACGACGTCAAACTCGGTCTTCTCCTCGGCCTCAGCAGCGCCAGCAGCGGGAGCGGCGACAACAGCGGCAGGAGCAGCGGCGGAAACGCCGAAGGTGTCCTCGATAGCCTTAACGAGCTCGGAAGCCTCGAGAAGGGTCATTTCCTTAAGAGCATCGATGATCTCATCGGTGGTAAGCTTAGCCATTTCTAAGTCCTTTCGGTTTCCGTGCGGATGCACGGAGATCAGTTAAAACACGGCGCGAATGCGCCAGGGGTGCGGCGTTGCCGCCGCGGGTGAAAACAGCGACTAGGCTGCCTTCTGCTCGGAGACCTGCTGGATCGAACGAGCGAGACCAGAGGAAACGCCGTTGACGCAGACAGCGATATCGCGAGCGAAACCGGAGATGAGACCGGCGATCTGGCCGAGAAGCTGATCCTTGGTGGGCAGCTCGGCGATAGCCTTAACATCATCAGCGGAAACGGCCTTGCCGTCGGAGATACCGCCCTTGATCTCAAGGACGCCCTTGGACTTAGCGGAGAAGTCCTTAAGGGCCTTAGCGGCCTCGACCGGCTCGGTCTCGTAGAACACATAAGCGACGGGGCCGGCGAGAATCTCGTCGATCTCGGGCTGCTCCTGGTTCTTGAGGGCGATCTTGACCAGGTTGTTCTTGTAGACCTTCATCTCGGCGCCGCACTCGCGAAGCTGATGACGCAGCTCCTGAGCCTGCTTAACCGTCAGACCGTTGTAGTTGACGACGAACAGACCGGCGTTCTCGGCGATACGGGACTCGATCTCTGCAACCTTGTCGATTTTGTACTGCTGGGGCATGAATTACACCTCCTCGAATTCTTTCCGGGCACGGTCCGCCACAAGGACGTGACGGGGGCATGTCCAAAAAGAAAGCCCCCGCGCTGCATGAGCGACGGGGGCGAGAAGACATATCTACTCGACCACCTCGGCTGGCGGGATGTCCCATTAAGCTCGCGGGTAAGACCCGTTTGCGCCGGCTGTCTCTGGCAGCGGATTCGTGCGTGAACCGAAAGTATTATGGCGGGGACCCCGACGTCGGTCAACGGGAAACCGGGCTGCACACAATTCCACCATCCGGCCGCGCCGCCGAAGGCCAGGCGCAAGGTTTTCGCTCGGTCAGGTCCTGGGCTCGCACGAAGAGCACATTAAGTGCTCTTCGGCTCGTGCGGAATCTACGAAAACCTTGCGCCTGGCCTTCGGCGGCGCGGCCTGCGGTGACTTTGGGGCAGCCCGGTTTCCCGTTGGCCGACGCCCCCACTCATAAGCCTTAAGTCGGTGGGCTGATGTGTTGCATCCCTGAGGGCTACAAGGTTGAAATGAAGGTGGACAGGCGGCGGAGGCCTTCGTCCAGGTTTTCGTCGGAGACGCAGTAGCTTAGGCGGATGTGGCCTTCGGTTCCGAAACAGTCGCCCGGGACTAGGGCTACGTTTGCCTCTTTGATGGCTTTGATACAGAAGTCTTCGCTGGTTAGGCCGAACTTTTTGATGCTCGGGAAAGTGTAGAAGGCTCCTGCGGGCTCTACTACGTCGAGGCCCATGGCGTTTAAGGCTGCGAGTACACGTTTGCGACGAGCTCGGTAGACTTTGAGCATGGGGGTGGGGTCGACGGTCAGGGCTCGGGCTGCGGCGTCCATTTCGAAGGAGACGGCGCTCGATACTAAGTATTGGTGGGCCTTGGCGATCTCGGCGATGACGGGGGTTGCCGCTGCAAGCCAGCCCAAGCGCCAGCCGGTCATGGCCCAGGGCTTGGAGAAGCTCTCGATGACTACCGTCTGATCGCGAAGCTCCGGGTGACGCTGGGCAAAGCGCTCGTAGCCATCCACATAAACCAGGCGGTTGTATACGTCATCGCAGACCACGTAGATGCCCGCCTGCTCCGCCACGTGCGCCACGGCGTCGAGCGAAGCCGCGTTGAGGATACAGCCCGTAGGATTGTTGGGCGAGCAGATGACGATGGCCTTGGTCGCCGGCGTCACGCAAGCACGAAGCGCATCCTCGTCAATCTGAAATTGCGCAGGCTCCGTATCCAAA
>JAXIZX010000272.1:0-2099 GCA_036303765.1 Collinsella sp.
CTTCAGCCGTATCCTCGCCAAGATCGTGATTCCGCAGGCGCTGCGCTCGAGCGTGTTGCCCATGACCAACCTCTTTATCGCCGTCATGCTCACCACCGCGCTCGGCAGTCAGGTGCCGTTGCAACCGCAGGAGCTCACCGGCGTGGTGAGCTACATCAACACGCGCTCGCTCGGCGGCGTCGCCGCGTTCTTTATCTCGGCGCTCGGCTACCTGGGCACGGCCTTTGTGGTGAGCCACATTGGCAACTACATCGATAAGAAGGTGAGGATCCTCCGATGAGCAAGCACTCCACCTCCGCGCTCACCATGCGCGATGCGCTCTACGAGGCTCCCGGCCCCAAGATGCGCGCCAAGATTCGCATCGGCACCGCCATCTCGCTTGTTGCCGTCGCCGTGCTCGTCGCCCTCGTGTTGCAGCGCTTTTATGTGACCGGCCAGCTTTCGGTTCACTATTGGTTTTTCTTTACGCACCTCACCACCTGGAAGTTCCTGCTTGCCGGCTTTGAGGGCACCGTTAAAGTCGCACTCACCGCTGGCGCCATCGCGCTGGTGCTGGGCTTAGCCCTTATGCTCGGCCGTACCAGCGACATTAAGCCGCTGCAGCTGGTCTGCCGCGTGCTCACCGATTTCTTCCGCGGCGTACCGAGCCTGTTGTTCATCTACTTCTTCTTTTTGGTGCTGCCCCAGTACAAGATCGCGCTGCCGTCGTTTTGGATGCTCACGCTTCCTGTCGCGCTCGCTGCAGCCGGCGTACTTGCCGAGATCTTCCGTGCCGGCGTCAACGCCGTGCCGCGCGGCCAGGTCGAGGCCGCCCAGGCACTCGGTCTCTCCAAAGCTAAAATCACCTTTAAAATCGTGTTGCCGCAGGCTATCCGGTTTATCATTCCGTCGTTGATTTCGCAGCTCGTGGTCGTAGTCAAAGACACCACCGTGGCCTACGTGGTGAGCTACCCCGACCTCATGCAAAACGCCCGCGTGCTCATTACCAACTACGACGCCCTCGTGTCGGTCTACCTGGTTATCGCGGTCATCTACATCCTCATCAACGTCGCGATCAACAAGGCCGCTGTCTATGTTTCGCACAAGACCGGCGCGACCATCATCCGCTAACGCTTTACCATTTCGAGTCATAAGGAGCCGAGCACCATGGCACAGAGCACCTCTTCCACCGGCAATCAGCCGCTGATCGAGCTCAGGCACGTCGATAAGCACTACGGCGATCTGCACGTTCTCAACGACATCAATCTCTCGGTCGACCGCGGCGAGGTCGTCGTTGTGATCGGACCCTCGGGCTCGGGCAAGTCGACCATGTGCCGAACCATCAATCGCCTGGAAACCATCGACTCAGGCGAGATCCTCATCGAGGGCGAGCCCCTGCCACAGGAAGGCAAGGATCTTGCCCGCATGCGTGCCGAGTTGGGCATGGTATTTCAGCAGTTCAACCTGTTTGCACATATGACCGTACTGCAGAACGTCATGCTGGGACCGGTCGATGTGCTGGGCGTCTCCAAGGAGGAAGCTCGTGAGCGCGCCATGGACCTGCTGGGCCGCGTGGGCGTTGCCGAGCAGGCCGATAAGGTGCCCGCACAGCTCTCGGGCGGCCAGCAACAGCGTGTAGCCATCGCACGTTCGCTTGCCATGCAACCCAAGGCCATGCTTTTTGACGAGCCCACGAGCGCCCTTGACCCCGAAATGATCAACGAGGTGCTCGAGGTCATGGTCCGTCTGGCCCAGCAGGGCATGACGATGATCGTCATCACGCACGAGATGAACTTCGCCCGCCGCGTGGCCGACCGCGTCGTGTTTATGGCCGACGGCCAGATCGTGGAAACCGGCACACCCGACGAGTTCTTCGACCACCCCCAGACCAAGCGCGCCCAGGACTTCCTCAACTCCATTAAGGGCCACTAGCCCAATTGCCACGCGGGCAAATTCATCAGTAACGTTTGTCCCGCGCCACCCCTGTGCCATGTCCACCCGGATTCGAAAGCCGCACCCATGATCGGAACCCGCACCTCATCGTCCTACACTCCGCACGTCGACGTCGATCCCGCTGACCGCCCGCTTATCCTGGTAGCACCACGCTGGGAAGAAGCGAA
>JAXIZX010000273.1:0-3095 GCA_036303765.1 Collinsella sp.
CCCAGATAGCCGACCTGCATGAGGTCGTCGAGCGGCTCGCCGCGATTCTTAAATTTGTTGGCAAGAAACCTTACCAGGTTCATATGGGACATGACGAGCTGTTCGCGGGCGTCCGGATCACCGGTCTCCTTGTAGCGACGAAACAGCTCGCGGGTTTTCTCCTTGTCCCAAGCGGTCTTGCCGCTCCGGGAACGTTCGGTCATATTAAATATCCGCCTTGAGGTCGAGGGAAAGCGTCAGGGGCGCCGCAGTCTTTTCGTAGGAGTCGCACACGCTCGCCAAAATAAGCTCGGCATAAACAGCAGCCTGGTCATCCTCGTCGACGGTGGCCTGATCGCCAAAGGTAAAGGTCATGCCAACGTGAGATTCATCGACATCGAATTTGATTGAGATGTCGTCGGAATCAACAGCCGTGCAGCCAAAGATAAAGGCTTCCTCGGCAGCCATGCGGATGTCCTCGATGCGATCGACAGACATAGAGCACAGGGCACCAACGTTGGCTGCCGTCATGCGCACAAGGCGAGCGAGACGCGGGTCACCGGCAACGGTCAGCGTGATAGGGCAGGTTGCTTCGCTACTCATCGCAGGACTCCTCAGAGGTCTCGGCGGGCGTATAGGTGTAATACTGAGCCGGCTTGGATACAGACTTCTGACCATCATCGTCGCCCGCGGCGGCCTCGTCCTCGCCAATTAGGACGCGCTCGGTAGGCTGCTCGGCCTCCGCAGCGGCAGCGGCGAGCTTGCGATCGGCGTCGGCTGCAGGAGCCTTCACCTTATTGAAGAGCTTCTGCACAGCACCGGCGGCAGAGTCGGTCACGCTCGACACAGCATTGCTGGCCTCGGCCATGCTGCCCGTAACCTCGGAAATGTCGCGAACCACGGCTTCGACCTCTACGAGATTGGAGGTAAGGGCATCAACTGCCGTCTTGCTCGACTTAAGCAGCGGCTCCATCTGGGCAAGCGCCGGCGTAAGCTCATCGACAGCGCCATCGAGCTTTGCCACCACAGGCTGAGCCTCGGCGATGGTGTTGTTGAGGTCGTTCACGGTCTTATCGAGCGAGTCGACAACATTGCGGGTCTTGCGCAGGGTAAGCGCGAGCTCAGCGATGGCCCACACGCCGGCAACGGCGAGCAGCAGCAGGGCGATTTGAATGGGACTCATACAAGCCTCCCGGAAGAATCGAAATACAGACGCTTTTCATGGTACCCCAAAGGGGACCGAACATGCCAAGAGCAGCAACGTGGGACAAAATTATCAGCAGCTACCTCGGTGCATTCCCGCTGCGGTCGCGTTCGCTTTGCTCTACGCGCCACTCTTCCCAGCCGCGCCCGGCAGGCTGCCAAAATGCACCGCGTTCCAAGCCATCGGGCAAATAGCGCTGATCGACCCAGCCTTCGGGATAATCATGTGGATACTTATACACACCGTATTCATCGCTGCCCGGGCGATGGCGATCGCGCAGATAACTCGGCACCTCGCGAAGCCCACTAGAATGGATATCGGCCAGCGCCGCATCGATCGAAGCCTCACACGCGTTGGATTTTGGCGCCAAGCACACATAGAGTGCAGCCTGAGCCAGGTTAATGCGGCACTCGGGATAGCCAATGACCTCGGCAGACTTAAACGCGGCATGCGCCACCAAAAGCGCCTGCGGGTCGGCGTTGCCAACATCCTCAGAAGCGTGAATCATAATGCGGCGAGCGATAAACTTAGGATCCTCCCCAGCATCGATCATGCGCGCGAGCCAATAGATCGTGGCATCGGGGTCACTACCGCGCATGGACTTGATGAACGCACTGATGATGTCGTAGTGCATGTCGCCGTTTTTGTCATACGTAAAGCCGCGACGCGGGTTGGCAATCTTCACGTCATCCACGGTGATGGGATAGCGCTCCCCCGCCGCAGGCGCTGGCGTTCCCTCGGTATCGGGACGCGTGACGGCAATCTCGCTCGCAAGCTCGAGCGTCGTGAGCGCCGAGCGAGCGTCACCCGCTGCCAGCGTGCAGATGGTCTTGACCGTATCCTCATCGGCCGAGAACTTACCGTTCAGGCCATGCGGAGCCTCGAGCGCACGCTCGATCAGCGTGGCTATGTCCTCGTCCTTAAGGTGTTCAAGTTCCACCACACGACCACGCGAGAGCAACGCCGAGTTGACCTCGAAGTACGGGTTCTCCGTCGTGGCACCAATCATAATGACGGTACGGTTCTCAACCGCATGCAGCAATGCATCCTGCTGTGACTTCGAAAAGCGATGAATCTCGTCGATAAACAGGATGGTGCGACGGTCGTACGTATTCAGACGCGTCTTTGCCTCGTCGATCACGCGACGCAGGTCCTTCACGGTACCCGTGACGGCGCTGACCTCGACAAACTCACTCTTGGTATGGTTGGCGATAATGTGGGCCAGCGTCGTCTTGCCCGTACCGGCCGGCCCGTACAGTATCACGCTCGAAAGCACATCGTGCTCGATCGCGGCACGCAACCATGAGCCCTTACCGACGGCCTTTTGCTGGCCCACATACTCGTCGAGCGAATTGGGGCGCATGCGCACCGCAAGCGGCGCATTCTGAAAGGAACGCTCGCGCGTCGAAGCAGAAAAAAGGTCGTCCATAGCCATCCCGTGCATCAATCAAAAAAGTTATCCACTAACAGTATACCTAATAGATACGAACTACCGTTCGTTAATATAGGTACGGTGCGGAAACTTCAATCCCGGAAACAGCTTGCTCGTGAGCTCGCAGAAATAACCGTCCGTCATGCTCGCAATGTAATCCACGACCGCCTGGTCCTTATCATTCTGCCAGGCATAGGCGCGATCGTAGTAGGAAAGCTGCTGCTCGATGCGCGAAATATGGTGCTTAAAGATGTACGAGGACTCGTCACCACTGTTTAGATCCCGCAGGCAACGGTCGTAGAGCTTTTCGAACGCCTCACGCAGCTCCACCTCGGAATCGCCTTCGATACCACCCTTGCTATAGATCTTCTCGTAGTTCTCGCGCTTGGCTCGGCGGATTTCCTCAAACAGGTCCTCGCTCATCTCGATGCGCGGCTTACCATAGCTGTGCTCAACGATATCGATGGAAGCGTGCGTGAG
>JAXIZX010000274.1:0-1700 GCA_036303765.1 Collinsella sp.
CGTACGAACCGTACGTGGAATCGAGACCGCCCGTGGCGATACCGACGCCGGCGGTGTCGAGGCTGGCGATGCCCAAAACAAAGTAGATGAGAGCAAGGATTTTGAGAGTCGTGCGCGTGAAGCTCATGGCTGGTCCTGTCGATACGAGTACGCCAACTTGGCGCACCCAATGTACTGCACATATGGTGAAGCACATTGTAGTTCAACGGGGCGATGCATGCGTTTGAAAGCGTCTCTTGCCTGTGCGGTCCAACCTTTCAAAAAGGAAAGCTGGGCGTAAGCCAAATCGATGGCAGCGTATGCGCGGCGCTGAGATGATGAGGCCGTAACAAGGAGCTGGTCTCAAGGAGGAGCCATGATGTACGGAGCAGGGCAAGTGCGTGAGCCGCGGTCGTTGGGAAGGCGCATGGGTGATTCTGTGATCGCTGCCGTGTGCACGGGATTGATGGCGGTGCTTTGCATTGGGATGCTGTGGGCCCTGTCGCATGTGGGACAATAGCGGACGGTTGGGTGCCGACATGAACGGCGCTCGCGTATTCGTTTTGCTTGTTAAGGAGTACCCATGGGCGTCATCGATCCCTTTTCTATTGCTCGGGCCGCGGGGCTTGAGCTGACCGGGACGTCCGAGGGCCTCACGCTCACCGACGGCACGATGGAACTGCGTGCCGATTATACTCGCATGCTTCCGCGGCTCAAGCAGGGCCGTCTGCAGCAAGAGCTGCTGGTAAAGGCTGCGCGCGCAAAAGGCATCGAGAGCCCATGGGCGATTGACGCCACGGCAGGATTTGGCGAGGATTCGCTGCTGCTGGCGGCCGCGGGCTTTACCGTCGATCTGTATGAGCAGGATTGCGTGATCGCGGCGCTCCTCAAGGATGCTTTGGATCGCGCGGCAGATGATCCGGCGCTTGCGACAGCCGTGGCGCGCATGCGCTTACATGCGGGCGAGGACAGCATTGCCGGCCTTTACCATACAGCTGAGCTGATCGGGCGGGGCGAGCTCACCGCTCCCGACGTGGTGTATCTGGACCCCATGTTTCCCGGACGCACCAAGAGCGCGGCGGTTAAAAAGAAATTCCAACTCTTGCACCATCTGGAGCAGCCGTGCGCCGATGAGGAGACGCTGGTTGAGGCTGCGCTTGCGGTGCACCCGCGCAAGTTGGTTATCAAGCGGCCGGTGAAGGGGCCACTGCTTGCCGGTGTTAAGCCGAGCTATCAACTTGCGGGCAAGGCCGTTCGTTACGATGTCTTGGTGCCGCCGCGCCCGTAGCTTGCGTGCGATGGTTGGCGCTCCGTCGGTGCCGTGCCGATGCGGTGCCTATTTCCAAGGGTGCGATGTCAGGTGCCAGCCGCCGCAGTATTCGCATTTGTAGCAGGCCAAACCGCGCCGCCCGCGGCTTTCGCAGTCGGCCATAACTGCCTCGGCCTCGGCGCGCGTGTCGTAACGGTTTTTGCGTTCGCACGATTTGTAGCGCCAGGCCTCGTCGCGCTCGGCGTTCAGGGCGTCGCGGCGCTCGTCTTCGCGCGCAAACAGGTCGCTCATATCGCCGCCCGTGGCAGCGCCCAAAAACTCGCTTTTGGCTTTTGACCAAGCGGCTCGCTTTTTGCTCCCCATCTGCTTCGTGCCCCTCTCCAAACGCTGGTATCATTGCCCAATCAAAGTGATACCAATAAACGTGAGGTCGCCGCGTGATGATCAGAAA
>JAXIZX010000275.1:0-2867 GCA_036303765.1 Collinsella sp.
GCCTAAGGGATACCGTCAGTACTCCAAGGAGGACGTTGATCGCCTGGAGGTCATTCTGCACTTGCAGAAGACTCGCTACATGCCGCTCAACGTAATTAAGCAGCGCTTGGAAAACGCCACGGACCTGTCAACGCTCGCCTACGAGGTGGGCTTGCTGTCCGATGTTCCACTCAAGACGGAACCCAAGGAGACTAAGCAAAAGCTACATCCCATCGAGACCATTCCCGATATGCTGGGCGTCGAGATTTCGTTTATCCGCTCCCTTGCCGAGAACGATCTTATCCGCATCATCAAGAGTCCACAGAACCGTGAACTCGTCGATGGCCGAGATTTCCCGATTATCCGTTACTGCTCGGAGCTGTCGCGCTTCCACATTGAGCCGCGCAACCTGCGTCAGTACGTATCGTCGGCAAACCGCGAGTCTTCGATGTTTGAGCAGGTTCTCGTGAGCATGCTCGGCATGGATACCTCTGATGACGAGCGTGACGCCAAGCTCGAGCGCGCTTTTAAGAAGCTGCACGACCTCACCGAGGGTGTGCACACTGCGCTCCTTAAGAACCGTGTCTTTGAGTCGCTCAACGCCGTGGTCGAGGACGCTGACATCGATGCTCTCGATGAGGAGATCGCGCGTTCCGAATCCACCAAGGCTAAAAGCGATGGGGCAAGCGTCCCCGCGGTTGCCGCGCACGATGAGTCGCTCGTGCAGCCGTCCAGGGTCGTCGTTCCCTCGCATAACCCGGCTGCTAACGCGGGTAAATAACCGCCTCCCACCCGGCAATCCATGAAAGGTCACGCCATGTACGACTTCGAATCTCATATCGTCGACATCCCCGACTATCCCGAGCCCGGAGTCGTATTTAAGGACATCACGCCGCTCTTTGGCAATCCCGAGGCTCTGAAGGCCATGGTCGATGCACTCACCGAGCATTTTGCTGGCATGGGCATTACCAAGGTCGTAGGACCCGAGGCTCGTGGCTTTATGGTGGGCGTGCCCGTGGCCGTCGCCCTGGGTGCCGGCTTTGTTCCCGCTCGTAAGCCGGGTAAACTGCCGCGCAAGACGGTGAGCGAGAGCTACGAGCTCGAATATGGAACGGATTCTATCGAGATCCACGCCGACGCTATCAGCTCTAAAGATACCGTGTTGATTCTGGACGACTTGGTCGCGACGGGCGGAACCGTCGAGGCAACAGGTAAACTGGTGCGAGATATGGGCGCAAAGCTTATCGGTTACGGTTGTATCCTTGAGCTTGCGTTTCTCAACCCGCGCGAGAAGCTCACGCCGTCTGATGACGATGTGGAGCTCTTTAGCCTGGTGACGGTGGACTAGCCGTTACCCTTAGTTACTGGAAAGGAAGCTACATGCGCACAGCAAACACGCACAAAAACATGGCACGCTGCGCTGCTACGGCAACCCTCGCTTGTGTTTTGGGCTTGGGCCTCGCGGCTCCTGCCTACGCCGATACCGCATCCGACCTTGCCGCTGCTCGTACGAAGCTCGAGCAGATCGGTACCCAAACCCAGCAGATTTACGATGAGCTCGCCACGCAGACGCAGGCGCTCGATCAGACTGCTGGCGAGATCACGCAAAAGCAGCAGGAGATCGCTGACGGTCAGACCAAGCTCTCGACCTATGTCGCCGGCGAGTACAAAACCGGCGGCCTGAGCCTGCTTCAGGTTCTGACGGGTGTCGATGACCTGAGCGATATGCTCAACCGTCTGTTCTACTACGGCAAAGTTTCCGATAAGCAAGCTCAGACCATTCAAGAGGTCAAGGAGCTTAAGCAGCAGCTCACCGATAAGCAGGCCGAGCAGGAAAAGAACGTCGCCACCACGCAAAAGAAGGTCGACGAGCTTAACGCCCAGCAGGCTGAAGCCCAGAACGTCGTAAACTCCCTGGATTCGCAGCTGCAAGCCGAGCTTGCCGCAGAGGCCGAGGCCAACGCCGCGCTGCAGGCCGGCATCAACGCCAGCACCGCCGAGAAGGCCACGGTGAGCAACGAGACTGCCGGTACGACCGAGAACACCAACAACGGTGGCCAGACCAGCAATAACAACAACCAGGGCGGCAACACTCCGGCGCCCACGCCGACACCTGCTCCGACGCCGCAGCCCTCCACGCCTGCTCCGGCTCCGACGCCTTCTGCTCCGAGCCAGTCCGTCGATGGCGGTTCTGTTGTCTCACGTGCATACAGCAAGCTTGGTTGTGCTTATTCCTGGGGCGGAATTGGCCCGAACAGCTTCGACTGCTCTGGTTTTGTTAGCTATTGCCTCACTGGTCGCTATTGCCGCCTCGGCACCACGGGTACCTTTATGGGCTGGACGCGCGTCTCCGATCCGCAGCCCGGTGACGTTGTGGTCAACTCGTACCACACCGGCATTTACATCGGTGGTGGTCAGATGATTCATGCTTCTGACTACAACACGGGTGTTATCATCAGCTCCGTTGCCGCCGGCATGAACAACAACTATATCTTCGTGCGTTACTAAGTCATCTTACACAGCGTGTGAATGTGGACCTCGTGGCTTTAAGTCGCGAGGTCCATTCTTTTGACATTCGTGCAGGCCGCTATCTAGTTTTGAATACTAGATAGCGGCCCAATCGGTCTGTAAGAAGGTTATAATTGTTAGGGAACAATTAGAAAGGACCCTCTATGAGCTGGGCACTTATCTCCGATTCAAGCTGTAACCTCCGCGATTGGCAACCGACCGCACCCCATGCCACCTTTGCATTTGCGCCCCTCAAAATTCGAGTGGGGGAGCGTGAATTCATCGATGACCTTTCGCTCGATATACATGAGCTCAACTGCGCTGTTCAGGCGGAGACGAACGCTTCTTCGAGCGCTTGTCCCAGCGTAGGGGAGTGGGCC
>JAXIZX010000276.1:0-8255 GCA_036303765.1 Collinsella sp.
AAGGCCAGCTGGCTGCCAAAGACCGAAAGGCCCAGACCAAAGAACACATAGGAGAGCTGGGCGATCGTGGAGAAGGCCAGCAGACGCTTCATGTCCTTTTGCGGCAGGTACATAAGGAAACCAAAGAGCATGGTGACCATGGCGTCGATAATGGCGACCCAGCCCACGATCTCGGGAATCTCGCCGGCAGAGACGAGTGCACGCGCGAACACGCACACGCCGACCTTAACCATCGAGGCACCATGCAGGTAGGCCGAAACAGGCGTCGGTGCCTCCATGGCCGAAGGCAGCCACATGTACATGGGAACCTGTGCGGACTTGGCCCAGGCCGCAAACAGCACGAGCAAAAGGACGATAGCCTTGAGCTTGGCATCGAGGCCGGCAATCGCGGTAATGGCGAAGGTGCCGGTGTGGGCAAACACGATGGCAGCGCCCAGATACAGGCCGAGCGCACCGATATGCGTGATGATCAGGGCCTTCATGCCGGCCTTCTTGGCCGTAGGCGTCATGTAGTAGCTAATGAGGCCCCAAGAGCACGCACCCGTGATCTCAAAGAACACGAGCTGGCCCAAAAGGGTCGAGCTGTACACGAGGCCGGCCATGGCGCCGATGAAGGTCGCGAGGTACGCGTAGAAGCGACGACGCGGCGCGTCGGGATGCTCACGGTTATTCTCGCTCATATAGGGGATCGAATAGATCACGACAAGCAGGCCGATACCCACAAAGGCGGGCGCGAGCAGCGTGCTCATGCGATCGAAGGTGAATCCCATGACGAGGGTCTGCCCAAACGAGATCAGGGGGACCTGCGTGTCGGGCATGCCGGCGCCAGCGAAAATCGCGGCGAGGGCGATGGTGCAGACCGTCGAGACGGCGGCACCCAAAACGCTGAACCACTTGGCGTACGGACGGGGGAACAGGGCGACGAGCACCGAGGCCACCATCGGGGCCGCGATAGCGACCAAGCCGAGAAGGGACAGACTGACTGCAAATGACATTGTTTCTCCCTTCTCCTACACGCCGACGACCACGAAGACAAACGCCAGAACGGCGATGCCCACGACAGCCCAGGTCTGATTACCGAGTACCTTAAAACGCGAGCGCGAGCAGGAGTTCTCGATCACGCCGCATACGACAAAGTCGATAAGGCACTTCACCAGGAAGATGACGGCACCCAGAACGGCGGCGGCGCCCACGGTCGCGGGCTCGCCCCAAGGGATGAAGATTGCGCAGAACCAAGCGACGACCAGGACCTGTTTCATGGACATGGCGAGCTTGGCCATGGCGAGCGACGGGCCGGAAAGCTCGGCGAGCGGACCTTCCTGAAGCTCCTGCTCGGCCTCGGCCTGATCAAACGGCAGCTTGCCGAGTTCCATGTAGCAGGCGATCGCAAAGGCGATGCCGGCGAGGATCACGGCGACCGGCGCGTCGACGGCGCCCGTCATGATGTGCTGACCCATAGTGGCGATGTCGGTGGAGCCGCACACCAGGGCGGCGGCAAACAGCGCCAGCAGCATGGACGGCTCGATGAGCACGCTCATGAGCAGCTCGCGGACGCCGCCGATACCGGCGTAGGCGTTGGACGAATCCACACCGCAGAGGGCGAAGAAGAAGCGGGCGAGCGCCAGGCTGTACATGATGGTGATGGCGTCACCAAAGACCGGGATGGGGCTTTGTGCCGTAAAGAGCGGCAGGCCCATCGCGAGCATAAAGGCGACGGCGAAGAACAGCGGCGGCATAATGCGCAGCGCAAAGCTCGCGTCCTCGCTCTGGGACTCGGGGCGCGCAAAGAGCTTGGCCAGGTCGCGGTAGTCCTGCATGATGCTGGGGCCGCGACGGTTGTGCATCTTGGCGCGGATCACGCGGCCGAGACCGGAGAAGAACGGCGCGACGGCCATAACGACCACGCCCTGCAGAACGGCAAGTACGATGTTGTTCATGCTCTCCCCTCCTTAACCCATTTGCACGGCGAGCACGAGGAACACCACGAGTGCCGCGACGATGTAGCAGATATAGATGCTGTAGTTGCCGCCCTCGAGCTTAGTCGCGAGGTCGGCGAGCTTCTCGACACCCTTATGCGGGGCATCGACGAGAACCTTGTCGGGTACGGGCTCCACAGCCTCGGCCACACCGGTGAGCTTCTGGAAGAAGTGCGCGATGGACCAGCAGACGGCCGTGCAGCGGTCACGCAGCGTGTAGAGCGGCTGCATAAACCAGGACACCTCGGAGGCAAAGGTCGTGGCCACGACGGGCATATGCTCGTTGGGAGCATAGCCGCATGCCCACGGCTGGGACTTCTGCACCTTGCCGACGGTCTTGAGCTTGCGATAACCGCAGGCAAGGCCGACGAGCACCACGAGCGCAATGGCGATCGCGGGCGTGGAGGTGGCAGCGCCGGAGTACTGGTTCATGAGCTCCATGCCCTCGGCGGCAAACACGCCACCGTACGGATGCAGCACGGACGCGGCGACATCGACCAGCACGGGCGCGATCACGGGAGCGCCAATGCCCAGCACGACGCAGATGGCCGCGAGCAGCCCCTGCGCAAACACCATGGGGGCGGGAACCTCCTTGGCATTGGCCGCGGCCTCGGAGCGGGGCGCGGAGGCAAAGGAGACGCCATAGGCCTTGACGAAGCACGTGACGGCCAGAGCGCCGGTAATGGCAAGCGCGACGGCAGCGAACACGGCCACAATCATGACGGCCTTGTCGCCCTGCATGGCGGCATTAAAGAGCGACTGGTAGGTAAACCACTCGGACACAAAGCCGTTGAAGGGCGGGATGGCCGAGATGGCAAGCGCGCCAACGAGGAAGCAGATGGCCGTTGCCGGCATACGACGGAACAGGCCGCCCATCTTCTCCATATTGCGCGTACCCGTGGAGTACAGCAGCGCACCGGCGCCCAAGAACAGCTCGCCCTTAAACATCGCGTGGTTAAACGTGTGGTAGAGGGCGGCCATCAGGGCCAGGACGGCGATGCCGACAGAGTTGAGCGCCATGGCGGCCATGGAGGCGCCGACGCCGAGCAGAATGATGCCGATGTTCTCGACGGAGTGATAGGCCAGCAGACGCTTGATGTCATGCTCCTGCAGGGCGAAGGCCACGCCGAGGACCGACGAGATCGCACCGAAGACCATGACCATAAGACCCCACCAGACCTGAACGCCCGAGGCGGAGAGCAGGTCGAGGCCCACCTTGAGGATGCCGAAGATACCGATCTTGATCATGCCGCCGGACATGAGGGCCGACACGTTGGACGGCGCCTCGGGATGCGCCTTGGGCAGCCAGCCGTGCAGCGGAATGATACCGGCCTTGGCGCCAAAGCCAAAGAAGGCGAGCACGAAGCACACGGATGCGACCGCGGGGCTAAACTGCGTGGCGCGGAAATCCGCAAAGGCAAACGAGCCGCCGGCGAAGTTGGTCATGGTGAGGAAGCTCGCCATGATGAGCACAAAGCCCACGTGCGCGATTACAAAGTAGAGCCAGCCGCCATGGATGGAGTTCTCGTTCTCCTCGATCACGACCAGGAAGTACGAGGTCAGCGACATGAGCTCAAAGGCGACCAGGAACCAAAACACGTTGTCGGCTGTGATGACGAGCATCATGGACGCCACGAAGGTGTTAAAGAAGAAGCCGGCGCGGCCCTTTTTGCCCGGGTACTCATCAAAGTAGTTGAGACCGTAGATCGAACCGGCAAACGCGAGCACCGAGATGAGCGCCACGAACAGGCCGGACAGCTGATTGAGCAGCAGCTGGAAATGGGCAAACGGGAAAAACACGATGGTGTCGACCGACGTGACATCGCCCAGCACGGCCTGGATACCAGCCACAAACGAAAGCACCGCGGCGACGGCGCCGATAAGGCAGCCGGCGGTCTTGGCGGCGTTATCGGCCTTGATCAGCAGAACCGAGGCGAGCGCACCGATGCACGAGACGGCAAGCGATGCGATAAACAGCGTCATGCTATCCATTGTTTACGCTCCCTTCTGCTTTCTCGGACAGACCCTGGGCCACAGCGGTAACGTCGACGGACGGACCGTTTTCGATCGAGCGCAGGCGCTTGACCTCGTCGAGTTCGCGATCGGCCGCGCCGCCCATGACGGTCAGCGCCTTGGTGGGGCACGCCGCCACACAATGCGGGCCGTCCGGATCGAAGGCGCACAGGTCGCACTTGACGGCGCAGGTGTACTGGCCAGGAGCCCACGTAAGCAGGCTGCTCAGGGACTTAGGATACGAAGGCGTCGGGTCGCACATGCCTGCGACACCGGCGATAGACGTGCCATCGGGATGGATGGCACCGAAGGGGCACGCGATGGCGCACAGCCTGCACCCGATGCACTCCTGCTCCTTGACGTGGATGCGGTCGCCATCGTGCTCGATGGCATTCACCGGGCAGACCTCGGCGCAGGGGGCACCCTCGCAATGGTGGCAGGCAAGGGCGGCCGAAATACCGCCGGTCTTCACGAGCGCCAGGCGCGGCGTATCCTGAAGACCCTGCATCCGGTGGGCGTCGGCACAGGCGGACTGGCATGTTCCACAGCCGATGCACCTCTCCGGGTTGATGTCGATGAAGCGGTTCATCCCCACTTCCTTTCAAAATAACGGGCCGGGCTCCCGAACGTACGGGACGCCCGGCCCAAAAAGCCAACGAGAACGGGACTACACGATTTGATTCACGTGCGTCTCGTCGTCGAACTTGGCGGCGCCGGGCTCAACGTCCTGAGGAGCGGCGGCGTCCACCAGAGCCTGCTTAAGCTCGGTGTACTGACGCTCGACCTCGCCCTCAGCCCAGACCTGGTCGGCGATAGCGTCGACCTGGCAGGCGGAGAACTTGTCCTCGGGCGTATGCGAGACCGGGTCGACCTTGTGAATGGTCAGCTCGTTGCACTTGCCAATCCACCACTGGTAGGTCATATAGACCGTGCCCTTGTTGATACGGTCGCTCACGTCGGCGCGGCTGTATACCTGGCCGCGGCGGCTGTGAATCGAGACGATGTCGCCGTTCTTGATGCCGCGCGCCTGGGCGTCCGCGGGATTCATGCGGACAAAGCCGGGCTCGTCGGCGAGCAGCGCCAGCGTCTTGCAGTTGCCGGTCATCGAGCGGCAGCTGTAGTGGCCGACCTCACGGACGGTGCACAGGATGAGCGGGTACTCATCGTCGGGAAGCTCGGAGGGCGCCTCCCAGTCGTGCGCCATCAGGTTGGCGCGGCCGTCCTTGGTGGTGAACTTGCCACCAGCGAACATGTCGGCCGTGCCGTGGTCGTTCACATCGGTGCTCTTGACGGGCCACTGGGCGTAACCGCCCTCGGGAGCCATCTTCTCGTAGGTTGCGCCCACAAAGTTGGGGCACAGGCTAATGCACTCGTTCCAGATCTGCTCGGTGTTGTCGTAGTGCATGGGGTAGCCCATGCGCGTAGACAGGTCCGCGAAGATCTCCCAGTCGTGGCGGCACTCGCCCTTGGGCGGAACAGCCGCGTCAAAGTGCTGGAAGCTACGGTCGGATGCGGTAAAGACACCCTCGTGCTCGCCCCAAGAAGTAGCGGGCAGGATGACGTCGGCGAGCATAGTCGTCTGCGTCATAAAGATGTCCTGGCAAATGAACAGATCCAGCTCGGAGAGCGTCTTGCGCATGCCGGCCGAATCGGGCTCGGTCTGCACCGGGTCCTCGCCGTAGTTGTAGAAGCAGTGCACCTTGCCCTCGTCGACCAGGTGGCCCAGGTCGGTGAGCTTGTAGCCCTCCTCGAGCGGGAGCTTTTCCTCGGGTACGCCCCAAGCCTTGGCAAACTTGGCACGCACTGCCGGGTCGGTGACCTTCTGGTAGCCAGGGTACAGGTTGGGCAGCATGCCCATATCGCAGGAGCCCTGGACGTTGTTCTGACCACGCACGGGCGCGAGGCCGGAATTGGGTTTGCCGATCTGGCCGGCAACGCAGGCGATGGAGGCGATGGTGTGCACCGTCTTCAGGTTCTGCTTCTGCTGGCATACGCCCATACCCCAGCCAATGATGGCAGAGGGCTTCGCCGTGGCGTACATCTCGGCAGCTTGGTGGATCAACGCGGGCTCGACACCCGTGATGTCCTGTACGGATTCGGGAGTGTAGTTCTTGATGGTCTCCCACCACTCGTCAAAGCCGTTCGTGTGCTCGGCGACGAATTCCTTGTCGTAGAGGCCATCGTTGACCAAGCAGTTGGCAAAGGCGTTGAGGAACGCGACATTGCAACCGTTCTTGATCGGAAGGTAGAGATCGGCGATACGCGCGGTTTCGATATGGCGCGGGTCGGCGACGATGATCTTGCAACCCTTTTCTTTGGCTCGCACGATACGCCTTGCGACGATGGGGTGCGAATCGGCAGGGTTATAGCCGAAGAGGAAAATGCAGCCCGCATCCTCCATACCGGGGATGGAGCATGACATGCAACCTGAACCAACCGTGTCCATCAGACCGAGGACAGTAGGGCCGTGTCAAGTACGGGCGCAGTTGTCCACGCTGTGGGTGCCGATGCACGCACGCGTAAACTTCTGCATGACGTAGTTCGCCTCATTGCCGCCGCCTCGCGAAGAGCCGGTGGTCATGACAGCGTTAGGACCATATTCGTCAATTATGGCCTGCATCTTAGATGCGGTGAAATCCAGTGCCTCGTCCCAGCTTACGCGCTCAAGATCCGCGCCCTTGGTGCGGCGGATCATCGGGTGCAGTACGCGAGGAGTCAAGATCTTGGTGTCGTTGATGAAGTCGTAGCCGCTCATGCCCTTAAGGCACAGCTCGCTCTGGTTGGTGATGCCGTTGAGCGGTTCGGTACCCACGACCTGGCCGTTTTGGACCAAGAGGTTAAACTGGCAACCGGCGCCGCAGTACGGGCAGATCACTTTATGCTTCTCCATGACACCCTCCTTCCTTTCTCTGCTACCGAATACTCGGTACTTATTTGACAATCATTGGGCCTGTCGCCCCGACGCTTACGCCTCGTTTTCGATGGTGGCGCGGGCACGCTCGGCGGTCAGTTCTGCCAGGCGATCCTCGTCCACCAGGGTGAGGCCCTTGGTCGGGCACGCCTCGGCACACGCCGGGCCGCCAGGACGGTCCACGCACAGGTCGCACTTGAGCACGAAGCTCTTAGTCTGCGAACCCACTCGCACGTCACCCATCAAGACGGGGACCTGCGTGGTCGCCACGCTCACGGCGCCAAAGGGGCATGCCATGACGCAGCTCTTGCAGCCGATGCAGTTGTCCTCGTTGACGCCGATGCGATGGTTCTTTGGATCAAAGAACAAGGCGCCCGTGGGGCAGGCCTTGGCGCACGGAGCGTCCTCGCAGTGGTGGCACGCCACCGGTGCGGAGATCTCGTACGTACGCGTCACGCGCAGGCGCGGTGCGGCGATGTTGCCGGGAATATCGTGTGCCTCGATGCACGCCGCCATACAGGTTTGACACCCAATGCAGCGTGAAGAATCAGCCACGACTCGTTTATTGCCCATGTTGTTCACTCCCTCCTGAATCCCATGCCGGAGAGACCCTGTCGACGTTGCCCCAAGCCGCCCGTGGCCTGGCATCGGCGTATCGAGCGCATGCGGCGAAACAGGCACTCGGTAGAGTTTCTCCAACGATATACAGGTTAAATATACGCAGTTGCAGGGGGCAAACTTGAGCATAGGCCCTGCAATACGGGTGTATTGCAGGGGTTTTGGCAGGTTGGAATTATTCTCTAGAAGCTATAAAGGTGAGTGTATTACATGCGTACGCCCAAGAAAGATTTCACGCTCGTTTCTGGTGAATGTAGTACGTTTGTAATGTTGTTCACACTCGATTACTCTAGTGCAATAAAGTAGTGGTTATAAGATTGGCTATTATAGCCAATACTGTATTTGACCATTCATATTGCACGCTCATTAAGGGAGGCCAGTGATGTCATCGACGCAAAAACGAGCCATCCTGCAGGTGCGCATTCGCGAAGAGGACAAACAGCATGCCGAGCGCCTCTACGACGCCATGGGCACATCGCTTGCCGAGGCCGTTCGCCCTTTTGTCGCGCAGAGTATTTTGATGCGCAAGCTTCCCTTTCAGCCGGTCGCCGTGCGCTCAAAGGACGGCACCGCCGCCTATGGATCGCTCAAAGCATATGGAGATCCCAATCGCCGCTCCGAGGAGCGCAATGCCTGGATTGAGTACCTTGCTACAGAAAGCGACGATTCAATTTTGGGTCCCGAGGAAGTAGATATCCATGAGTAGCACCATCATCGACGAGACCGTCATCCTGCGC
>JAXIZX010000277.1:0-3855 GCA_036303765.1 Collinsella sp.
ATCAAGCTCATAGAACTTGGTGGATGCCGGCAGGAACATCAGGTCGACGTCGCCGATCGGGCCCGAACGGTTCTTGGCCACGACGATACGCGTAACGCCCTCGTCGGGTCGATCGTCGCGCGAGGCTTCGGCCTCGTCGGCGGAGCGGTCCAAGAACATGACGATATCGGCGTCCTGCTCGATGGAGCCCGATTCACGAAGGTCGGAAAGCTGCGGGCGCTTGCCGGTACGGGATTCGACCTGACGCGAGAGCTGCGACAGCGCGATGAGCGGGATCTTGAGCTCCTTGGCCATGATCTTCAGACCACGCGACATCTCCGAAACCTCGACGGTACGGCTCTCGGAGCGGCGTCCCGGCGGAGGACTCACCAGCTGCAGGTAGTCCAGGATGATGATTGCCTTCTCCTTGTTATGGAGCATACGGCGGCTCTTGGCGCGAATCTCGGTCACTGTGGTGCCGGGCGTATCGTCAATCAGAATATCGAGCTTGGACAAGGTCTGCGTGGCCTCGTTGATATTGGCCCACTGCTCGGGGCTGATGCGGCCCATGCGGAAGTCACTGATCGAGATCATGGCGTAGGCGCAAATCAGACGCTGGGCAATTTCCTTGCCCGACATCTCCAGCGAGAAGAAGCCGACGGTATAACCAGCAGCGGCAGCGTTAAGTGCCAGGTTCAGAGCGAACGACGTCTTACCTACAGCAGGACGGGCGCCGATAATGATGAGCTGACCCTCGCGGAAGCCCATGAGCATGCGGTCGAGCGACGGGAAGCCCGTGGGCACGCCCGCAGCCTGGCCACCGGCCTGGCACACTTCCTCGGCCTCGTTATAGGCCTCGACCATAAACTCGGTCAACGTCTTGTAACTCGACTTGACCTCGCGCGCCGTAACCTTGAGCAGCTTGCTCTCGGCCAGCTCGACAACCTCTTTGGTGTCGGTGGGGGCATTATATGCCAGCGCGTTGATCTCGTTGGTGGCGCCGATCAGCTCACGCAGCATCGAATCGCGGCGAACGATGGCGGCATGATGCTGCCAGTTGACGAGCGACAGGGTCTGACCCATCAACTCCAAAATGTACGCTTCGCCGCCCACGGCATCGAGCTTGTTGATGCTTCGCAGGTAATCGATCAGCGAGATGGAGTCGATGGGAATGCGGCTGTTGTACATATCGACCATCGCGGTGTAGATGGTCTTATGAATGGGCCGGTAGAAATCATCGGGCTGCAGCTCGACCTGGGCCTCTTCGACCACCTCGGGCGATAGCAGCATAGCGGCCAGTACATTGGCCTCTGCATCTTGGTTTTGGGGAAGACCCAACTTTGAGCCGCGGTCCTCAACCGTCAGCCCGGTCTCCCTATCGTCATATGCCATGAGCATCCTCATTCATATCGCTTGCGAGCATCCATAGTATCAGCCACGGTCCCAAAACGCGCCGCGCGCCGCCAATCATCACCGAACCAAACGGATGAACGGTCCTGTATATAGGACTTCGACGCAACGTTCACCATGACACTCACTCAGCGCAAAAAACAAAAGGGCGCCCTGGTTTCCCAGAGCGCCCTTCTTAGAACAAGATTGTTGCGTTGCAGCAAATGCTACTCGGCAGCAGCCTCAGTCTCGACCTCGGCGGTCTCGGCCTCGGCGACCTCAGCGGCCTCCTCGACCTCAGCCTCGGCAGCGAGCTCCTCGGCGGTAACGCCGACGAGAACGACAACCTCGGCCTTGATCTCGCGGTACAGCGAGATGGCAACGGTGTGGGCACCGGCAACCTTGATGGGCTTACCGAGCTCGACGCGCTTGCGGTCGATGTCCATACCGAGCTGAGCCTTGATGGCGTCAGCGATCATAGCGGCGGTAACGGAGCCAAAGAGGATGCCCTCGTCGCCGACCTTGACGTCAACGGTGACCGTCTTGCCCTCGAAGGCAGCCTTGGTCTCGTTGGCGGTAGCCAGACGGACGGCCTCGCGCTTGGCGATGTTGTTGCGACGCTCGTCAAGCTGCTTGAGGTTGCCCTTGGTGGCGGCAACAGCGAGCTTCTTGGGGAACAGGAAGTTCTCAGCGTAACCCTGAGCGACCTCTACGACGTCACCCTCGCCGCCCTTGCCCTTGATCTCATCGAGAAGAATAACCTTCATGATGCGTCTCCCTTCTTAGCCGCGGTCGCGGTTGCCACGAGAGGAAACCACGGGGACGGTGTACGGCAGGAGAGCCATCTCGCGGGCGCGCTTGATGGCGTTGGCGATGTCATGCTGATGCTGCGTGCAAGCGCCAGTGACGCGACGGGGCTTGATCTTGCCACGGTCGGTCATGTACTTACGGAGAAGCTGAGTGTCCTTATAGTCGATGAACTCAGTGTTCTCCTTGCAGAACTGGCAGTACTTACGACGCGGCTGACGTGCAGAAAAATCATTAGCCATGTCAAAATACCTTTCATTTGGCAACTTCGGCGAACCGAAGCCGCCTCTCACTCAAAAATAGGTGAACAACCCTTAGAACGGGATGTCCTCATCGTAGACGTCGACCGCAGGCGGCGTAGCCACCGGTGCGGCAGGACGTGCTGCGGGCGCGGGGGCTGCGGGGGCGTAACCGCCCTGATCGTAGCCACCCTGGCCACCACGGGAGCTCATAAACTCGATCTCATCGACGATGACCTCAAGCTTGCTCCGGCGCTGGCCGTCGCGCTCCCAAGAGCTGTAGCGCAGCTTGCCCTCGATCGCGACCTTGTTTCCCTTTGCCAGGAAACGGCTCACGGCCTCGGCGCGGGTGCCGAACATGGTGCAGTCGACAAAGTTGGGATAGTCCTCCCACTCGCCAGTCTGCGCGTTGCGGCGACGATCGTTCACGGCGACGCCAAAGGACAGAACCTGGGTTCCGCCGGCGGTGGCGCGCAGCTCGGGATCGCGGGTGAGGTTACCGGTGATGTTCACTCGATTGATGCTCATAACTCACTACTTCCTCTTGGGGCACAAGCCCAGTCCAAAACGACAGTCTTACTCCTGGTCGTCGCGGCGAACGATCATGTGGCGGACCACAGCGTCGGTGATGCGCAGGACGCGATCAAGCTCGGCGATCTGGGTAGGATCTGCGTGGAAGTTGATGAGGGTGTAGTCACCATCGGTGAGGTCGTTGATCTCGTAGGCGAGCTTGCGCTTGCCCCACTCGTCAACGGAGTCGACCTTGCCAGCGCCCTCAGCGATCGTGGTATCGATACGCTTCATAACAGCGAGACGAGTCTCGGGGTCGAGCGACGGGTCAACAAAGAACAGCAGTTCATAAGCCTTCATATTGTCACCTCCTCTGGGCAAATGTGGCTTCAGGTCGTGAAGGTGCGCCTGAAGCAGGAAAAGACTTGGTAATAATATCTTTCAACCTCCCAGGCCGCAAGAATATGCAGCTACAACCTCATGACCTCCACATATGCCCATGCTCGCACCACGTTTCATGCGCATTCCAACCAAATGCCGACCAAGAGCTTGACGGATTTGTGGACAAGATACGATGCCGCGGGGACAAGCTGAGCCAAGCCGCAGGTCAACGGGCATAAGGCTGTGGTCGCAAAATGCATGCCAGTGGTCCACAGCACCACCCAAAGATTTTTAAATTCATTGCCAAGTCGCTTATGAATACCCCTTTTGAACAATTGAGTTGATCAACCACGCTGGTCGGAAGCCGTTTTTTGTCACCTCAAACCCCACTGCAACGCCAAGCGCGGCCGAACGTGGTTGATTTCCGATCTCAGCCGAACACATTGAGCAAATAGGCCATTCCCGCAGTTAGCCGAACGCCCCCGCGGCCCCTCCTGGGACCCGGGGGCGCCGTTTTCCCAGTTGAAGGAACGGTGGAGATGTGTTTCGA
>JAXIZX010000278.1:0-1968 GCA_036303765.1 Collinsella sp.
CGACGAGGCCAGCCTTGCCGCCTTTATCGCCGATCGCGGCCTTGCCATGGACGAGGCAGACATCGCCTTCTGCCAGCAGTACTTCCGCGATGAGGACCGCGACCCCACCATCACCGAGATCCGCGTGATCGACACCTACTGGTCCGACCACTGCCGCCACACCACCTTCGGCACCGTCCTGGACGACGTGACGATCGACGATGCCGTGGTGCAGCAAGCCTTCGACCGCTACATGGAGATGCGCCACGAACTCGGCCGCGACGCCAAGCCCGTCTGCCTCATGGACATGGGCACCATCGGCGCCAAGTACCTTAAGAAGACCGGCGTCATGACCGATGTCGACGAGTCCGAGGAGATCAACGCCTGCACCGTCAAGGTGAAGGTCGATGTCGACGGCGAGGACCAGGACTGGCTGTTCCTGTTTAAGAACGAGACCCACAACCACCCGACCGAGATCGAGCCCTTCGGCGGTGCCGCCACCTGCGTGGGCGGCGCCATCCGCGACCCGCTCTCGGGCCGCAGCTACGTGTACCAGGCCATGCGTGTCACCGGCGCCGGTGACCCCACCGTCCCGGTTTCCGAGACGCTCGAGGGCAAGCTGCCGCAGCGCAAGCTCGTGACCACTGCCGCCGCCGGCTACTCCAGCTACGGCAACCAGATCGGCCTTGCCACCGGTCAGGTCAACGAACTCTATCACCCCGGTTACGTGGCCAAGCGCATGGAGGTTGGCGCCGTCGTGGGCGCTACCCCGGCAAACCACGTTCGTCGCGAGTGCCCCGCCCCCACCGACAAGATCATCCTGCTGGGCGGCCGCACCGGCCGCGATGGCATCGGTGGCGCCACCGGCTCCTCCAAGACCCAGAACACCGAGTCCATCGAGACCTCGGGTGCCGAGGTCCAGAAGGGCAACGCCCCTGTCGAGCGCAAGCTGCAGCGTCTGTTCCGCCGCGGCGACGCCTGCCGTCTGATCAAGCGCTGCAACGACTTTGGCGCCGGCGGCGTCTCGGTCGCCGTGGGCGAGCTTGCCGACGGCCTGTATGTCGACCTGGACACCGTGACCAAGAAGTACGACGGCCTGGACGGCACCGAGCTCGCTATCTCTGAGTCCCAGGAGCGCATGGCCTGCGCCGTCGCCGACGGTGACGTCGAGGAGTTCATGGGCTACGCCGCCGAGGAGAACCTGGAGGCGACCGTTATCGCCGAGGTTACCGCTGAGCCGCGCATGCGCATGGCCTGGAACGGCGTCGCTATCGTCGACCTGTCCCGCGAGTTCCTCAACTCCAACGGCGCACCCAAGCACCAGGTCGCCCACGTGTGCGCCCGTAGCGTGTGGCAGCCCAGCTGGGCCGGCACCACGCTCGCCGAGCGCATGACCTCGCTCGTCACCGACCTCAACGTCGCTTCCAACAAGGGCCTTTCCGAGCGCTTCGACTCCACCATCGGCGCCGCGACCGTGCTCATGCCCTTTGGCGGCAAGACGCAGCTCACCCCCAGCTCGGCCATGGTCGCCAAGTTCCCCGTGGGCGGCGAGACCACCACGGCGAGTGCCATGGCATGGGGCTTCAACCCCTATCTGATGGAGGCCGACCAGTTTGCGGGCGCCTACCTGTCCGTGGTCGAGTCCATCGCCAAGCTCGTGGCTGCCGGCTTTGAGCACAAGCGCGCCTATCTCTCCTTCCAGGAGTACTTCGAGCGTCTGCGCACCGAGGCCGAGCGCTGGGGCAAGCCCACGGCAGCCGTCCTGGGCGCCCTCATGGCCCAAGTCGACCTGGGTGCCGGCGCCATCGGCGGCAAGGACTCCATGAGCGGTTCGTTTGAGGACGAGACCGGCGAGCTCAACGTTCCGCCGACCCTGATCAGCTTCGCCGTCGCCGTGGGCAAGGCCGCCCGCGCCGTCTCGCCCGAGTTCAAGGGCCTCACGCACCGCGTCGTCCGCATCGCCCCCGCCACCTATGGCGAGGACTACCG
>JAXIZX010000279.1:0-3114 GCA_036303765.1 Collinsella sp.
CATCGGTCGTGATGAACTCGTTGGTCTTGGGATCGAGCGGCGTGTTGGCCGGCGCGATGACGTGCTTCTCTTCCTCGTCAGCGGTCATCCAGTCGATCTGGTCGGTGGCAACGCCGTTCTCGACGCGGCGGAACGGAGCCTCGATGAAGCCGTACTCGTTGACGCGGGCGTAGAGGGCGAGCGAGCCGATCAGGCCGATGTTGGGGCCTTCGGGGGTCTCGATCGGGCACATGCGGCTGTAGTGCGAGTTGTGAACGTCGCGGACGGCCGTCGGCACGTTGGTACGGCGGCTGGAACCCGACTTGTGGCCGGCAAGACCGCCAGGGCCGAGTGCGGACAGACGGCGCTTGTGGGTCAGACCGGTCAGGGGGTTCGCCTGGTCCATGAACTGCGAGAGCTGCGAGGAACCGAAGAACTCCTTGATGGAGGCTACGATCGGACGGATGTTGATGAGCGACTGCGGGGTGATCTCGTCGATGTCCTGGGAACTCATGCGCTCACGGACGACGCGCTCCATACGGCTCATGCCGATACGGAACTGGTTGGCGACGAGCTCGCCGACGGTGCGGATGCGGCGGTTGCCAAAGTGGTCGATGTCGTCGACCTTGAAGCCCTGCTCGCCGGCAGCGAGGGACAGCAGGTAGCGCAGCGTAGCGACGATATCCTCGTCGGTGAGCACCGTGACCTCTTCCTCGGTGGTGAGGTTGAGCTTCTTGTTGACCTTGTAACGACCGACGCGGGCCAGATCGTAGCGCTGCGGGTTAAAGAGCAGGCCCTCGAGCAGGCTGCGGGAGGCATCCACGGTGGGAGGCTCGCCCGGGCGCAGGCGACGGTAAATCTCGATGAGGGCGTCCTCGCGAGTGAGGGCGGTATCGCGCTCAAGGGTGCGCTTGATCACATCGGAGTTGCCGAGCAGCTCGATGATGTCGTCGTTGGTGACGGCAATGCCAAGGGCGCGCAGGAACATCGTGGCGCTCTGCTTGCGCTTACGGTCAATGGAGACCATGAGCTGGTCGCGCTTGTCGACCTCAAACTCGAGCCAGGCACCGCGGGACGGGATGATCTGGGCCTTGTAGATCTGCTTGCCCGAATCCATCTCGGAGCTGTAGTACACGCCCGGGGAACGGACGAGCTGCGAGACGACGATACGCTCGGTACCGTTGATGATGAAGGTGCCCTGATCGGTCATCATGGGGAAGTCGCCCATGAAGACGAGCTGCTCCTTGATCTCGCCGGTCTCCTTGTTGGTAAGACGGACGTCGGTCAGAAGCGGGGCCTGATAGGTCATGTCCTTCTCGCGGCACTCCTCGACGGTGTGCGCGGGGTCGCCGAACTGATGCTCGCCGAAGGTAACCTCGAGAACATGGTTCTGGCTCTGGATGGGGCTGGATTCCTTGAACGCCTCACGAAGGCCCTCGTCCTTAAAACGCTCAAAGGATTCCCTTTGAACAGAGATAAGGTTGGGGAGCTCCATGGCCTCCGGGATTTTCCCGAAGCTGACGCGCTTGCGCTCAGTGGCAGTGTATGCGTAGGTCACCAGGTTTTTCCTCCTTCACGGAAATGCTCGGTGGGTTGGCGAGGCATAGCTTCGCCAGTTATCGCAACCTAATAGTTTATCAGGTACCGACCGTTGGGCAAGAAAAGCCTTGACGCGATTGAGTTTTTGGAGTAGCAAAGTTTTTCGACAGAAAACACGCAGGTAGATATATGTGTATCGAACACCTGTTCATATATTTTCTGTGAACAGAGAGCCAGCAATCGCAGCTCTTATAAAAAAACGGGCGCGAACCGAGGTCCGCGCCCGTAAATGTCGATGCCCGAAGGCTTACTTGCGCATCAATCCGCCGCGCTCGTCGATGGCATCCCAGAAGGCATCGGCAAAGCGGGGGTCGCTTGCAGCCATGAGGGCGTTGGTGGCCATCCAGCCAGAGGGGGTGCCGGTGTCGTAGCCCGACAGCGGGTCGATGACGACGGCATACATGGCCTCGCGGTCGAGCGAACGGGCCATGGCGTCGGTGAGCTGGATCTCGCCGCCCTTACCGGCCTGCTGATCTGCCAGCAGGTCCATGACCAGCGGGCTCAGCAGATAGCGGCCGACGATGTACAGGTTGGACGGAGCAGCCTCGGGAGCGGGCTTCTCGACCAGACCGCCGATACGCCAGACAGCGCCCGGCTCGGCATCGGCAACGTCCTCGGCGCCCTCGAGCGAACCGACGCGCTCGCCGGCGATAACGCCGTAGCGGCTGACTTCCTCGGGCGAACAAGCAGCGACGGCGATAACCGAAGCGCCACCGTGCTCCTTGGAAACGGCGAGCATCTTGTCGCAGATGTCGCGGTTAGGCACAACGTAGTCGCCCAGAAGAACCAGGAAGTTCTCCCCTGCCACGGCGTCGGCAGCAGAGCGGATAGCATGGCCGAGGCCCTTGGGCTCGTACTGATAACGGAAGTCGACCGGCATACCGCCAGCGTGGGCGACGGCATCGGCATAGGCGTTCTTGCCGCGCTCGCGCAGCAGGTTCTCGAGCGAGCGATCGGGCTGGAAGTAGTTCAGCAGCTCAGGCTTGCCGGGAGAAGTAACGATGATGGCATCGTCGACCTCCTCGGGGTCGAGCGCCTCCTCAACGACATACTGAATGACGGGCTTGTCGAGCACCGGCAGCATCTCTTTGGGCGTGCACTTGGTGCCAGGCAGAAAACGCGTGCCAAGACCGGCGGCGGGGATGATTGCCTTCATGTTATTCAAAGATCCTTTCGCAGGCGCAAAAGCGCCCCTTGCGTGCGGCACACAGCCGCAGACCAAATTGCGATACCCAAGCATCTTACCGCTGGAACTATATGTCGCTACAAGGCAGAGACAATTCTTCAGCAGGTCAACGCAAATTATTGCTCGAATGGTGCAATTTTATTGCCCAACGGCAAGGCAGCCGATACGACGCAAATCACAGAACATGGCAGTTTGAGCAACCGATGTCGAGGGACCGAAAAATCAGAACCACCCTTAAAAAGGGTGGTTTGCTCTTAGGGTATAACCCACGGGCCCCGGGCTCGCGTCTAAAGGCGCGGGCCCGGACTTCGTCCAGGCCTAGTGCATCTTGACCCGTGGCGCGCCGGTCG
>JAXIZX010000280.1:0-5662 GCA_036303765.1 Collinsella sp.
AACCTTGGCGCGGCGGGCAGTGGCCTTCTCCCAATCGCTGGTGCCCTCAAAGACATCCTGCTTGTAGGGATTGCGGCCGAGCTTCTTGGCGCGGTAGGCGATGTAGATGATCGCGGCGACGTTGGCGACCAGCGCGGCAATCGAGACCGCGGTGGCGGCGCCGGGGTCGAGCGTGGAGTGGGTCACAAAGATGGACTCCTCCTGGAAGTAGGGGAACACCTGGGCAAACATGCACCAAATGGCCAGCGTAAAGGCGCGGTTCTGGATCCAGCCGCCCTTGTTCCAGATAAAGGCGGCGACGGTGGGCGCCAGCAGCAGCGCAAAGCCGCAGAACCAGGAGTGGGTGGGCAGGCAGTTGTAGGTGTAGCAGAAGTTCCAGATATCGTAGGCGATGATGTAGACCCAGGTCATGTCGGGCCACAGCATGTCGGTCTTGTCCTCGGAGGCGTAGACGCTCCACCAACCGGTCATACAGAAGATGTTGATGATACCGGCGATGCCGTTGAACACGTTGTTCCAGCCGGCCAGCTGCGTGGCACCTTCGGAGGTGACCCAGGTGGACTGGCCCAGGACAAAGAAGTGATAGGCGCTCTCAAAGTCGGACACGACAGCGATCATGATGTTGATGGCGACGATCACAAACGGCCATGCGCGGAACCAATGCGCCTTGCCGATCTTGCCCCACTGGTACTTAATGGCAATGAAGCCCCAGCAACCGGCCAGCGCCGCGTATACCTTGGCGTAGTGGAACCAGCTGTTCTGGTACACATGGGTGGGGTTGGTGAGCGCCCAATCGGCGCCTTGTGAGACGCCCACGGCGATGGCGACGCAGTAGATGGTCATGGCCAGCGGAGCCACGCCAAAGATGATGGCCGCGCCCAGCTTGGTGCGGCGGCCGACCTCGTTGAGCACGATCAGGCCAATAAAGACCATGGCCCAGCCGGCCCAGTGGATAAGGGTATCGCTACCCCAAACATCGAACAGCATGCTGCTCTCCTTTCACACGCCCGCGGCCCCTCTTCTGATCGCGGGCAGTTTGGCCAAATGTCGTCAGTTCTGGGGCTTGCGCTCCGGATACTTGGCGGTATAGCCCTCGATGTGGAGTGTCGAGGCGATGATTTCCTTGACCGTCTCGTCGGGCACATCGGGGTGCGTGCGGATATACATCAACAACCCCATGATGAGGGTGTAGAACGTCTCGTAGACATGGTCGATGCGTAGCTCATGATGGGCGACAAAGTCCACCACGGTGGTGTCGCAGATATACTGCGCCACGCGCTGGACCACGTTGTGCAAAAAGCCGCCGTAGAGCGCGCCGCTGCTTGAGGTGAGCGTACTCGGCAGCTCGTGGCCGCTGGCGACCAGGCGCTTAAAGAGCGGGGCGACGGTGTCGAGCGCGCCCTCAATATCACCGACGATGCGGTTGGCATTCCACTGCTCGAGCTCGGAGATAAAACCGTCAATTGCCTCGTCCATGACGGCGGTGACGGCGGCGTCCATGTCGGCGAAGTAGTGGTAGAACAGCGAGCGCGTGCAGCCGGCTCGCTTGGTCACGGCCGAGACGGATAGATGCGACACGCCCAGCTCAGAGCTCACGGTGCGCACGGCATCGAGGATCTCGCGACGGCGTTCGTCGCCCGTCAAGCGCTTTGCCGCGCTATCGGATGCGGGGACGGCATCGACTACAGAGGTATCTGCTGTGTTGTTGCCCATGTTTTGCCGCCTTTCATCCGTTTGAGCCTGACCGTTCGCCTAACAGTCTTGAATATTGTTGACGGTTCGTCAATACTGTTTTTGACACAATGTCAACAATAACGGGTGAACGGCGTGGGGGCATGTCGAGCCCGTAAAAAGAGGGGCGCCGCGGCCTCGCCGGGCTGTGGCAAGAGAAGGGACAACCATGATTCTCAACGGACCGGGGATTAGCTACACCGAGCCCGACATCGGTTCGGAGTTCGTGCCGCCGCTGCCGGAGCATCCGCGCGAGGCCATCGTCAAGCTGTGCGAGCACTGCACCAACCGTCTGCTGCATCGCGATGAGCTGCTGGGCTACGAGTACTGGTCGTTTGCCGAGGCCGCGACCGACGAGCAGGCCGAAGTGCTCTGCAAGATGAAGATGCGCCGTCCCTACACGCTGCCCGAGATGGTCAAGCTCACCGGCATGCCCGAGGCCGATATCGAGAAGATGCTCGACGACATGAGCTATACGGGTCTGCTCGAGTACAACTGGGAAAATCCCGAGCGCGCCAAGCAGTGGGTCCTGCCCATGCTGGTGCCGGGTTCCGCCGAGTTCCTCAACATGCGCGTGAGCCAGCTCGAGGAGCACCCGGTCTACGCCAAGTTCTTTGAACAGGCATCCAAGGGCCCGCTGTCCAAGGCCACGCCGATGGTGCCGCCCGGAGGCGCCGGTATCGGCATGCACGTCATTCCGGTCGAGAAGGCCATTGACGCCGCGAGCACCTCGGTGCCTATTGAGCATATCGAGCACTGGCTCGACAAATACGAGGGTAAGTATGCCGCCAGCACCTGCAGCTGCCGCGCGAGCCGTCGCGCGATGGGTGAGGGCTGTGCCGACGACCCGGCCGATTGGTGCATCGCCGTGGGCGATATGGCTGACTACGTGGTCGAGACCGATCGCGGCCATTACGTGACGCGCGACGAGGTCTACGACATTCTGCGCCAGGCCGAGGACAATGGCTTTGTGCACCAGATCACCAACATTGACGGCGAGAACAAGATCTTCGCCATCTGCAACTGCAACGTCAACGTGTGCTATGCCCTGCGCACCTCGCAGCTGTTCAACACGCCCAACCTGTCGCGCTCGGCCTATGTCGCCAAGGTCGAGAAGGATAAGTGCGTGGCCTGCGGTCGCTGCGTTGAGGTGTGCCCGGCCGGTGCCGCTAAGCTGGGCCAGAAGCTCTGCAGCAAAAAGGCCGGCGGACAGGTGCCCGAGTATCCGCGCCAGGAGCTGCCCGATGCCACCAAGTGGGACCACACCAAGTGGTCGCCCAACTACCGCAACGACAACCGCATCGAGACGCATGAGTCCGGCACCGCTCCCTGCAAGACGGCCTGCCCCGCGCATGTCGCCGTCCAGGGTTATTTGAAGCTCGCGGCGCAGGGTCGCTATGACGAGGCGCTGGCGCTCATCAAGCGTGAGAACCCACTGCCCGCCATCTGCGGCCGCGTGTGCAACCGCCGCTGTGAGGATGCCTGCACCCGCGGCCGTGTGGACGCCGCCGTGGCTATCGACGAGGTCAAGAAGTTCATCGCCCAGCGCGATCTGGATGCCGCGACCCGCTATGTTCCGCCCGTGGTGACGCCGACACGCGCCGGCGGCTTCGACCAGAAGATCGCCATCATCGGTGCCGGCCCGGCCGGCCTGTCCTGCGCTTTCTACCTGGCCGAGAAGGGCTACAAGCCCGTCGTATTCGAGAAGAACGAGCGCCCGGGCGGCATGCTCACCTACGGTATTCCCAGCTTTAAGCTGGAGAAGGATGTTATCGAGGCCGAGGTCGAAATCATTCGCCTGATGGGCGCCGAGTTCCGCTATGGCGTGGAGGTCGGTCGCGATGTGACACTCGACGAGCTGCGCGAGCAGGGCTTTAAGGCCTTCTACGTGGCTATTGGCTGCCAGGGCGGCCGCCTCGCCGGTATTCCGGGCGAGGATGCCGAGGACGTGACCGTGGCCGTCGACTTTTTGCGCGAGGTCAACAGCGGCAAGATCGACGCGCTGCCCGGCCGCACCATCGTAGTGGGCGGCGGCAACGTGGCTATCGATGTCGCGCGCAACGCCTGCCGTTTGGGTTCCGAGCACGTTGAGATGTTCTGCCTGGAGAGCGAGGCCCAGATGCCCGCCAGCGAGGAAGAGCGTCGCGAGGCCGTTGAGGACGGCGCTCACATCAGCTGCGGCTGGGGTCCCAAGGAGGTTCACCTGGACGAGTCCGGCCGTGTGTGCGGTATCACCTTCAAGCGCTGCACGCGTGTCTTTGACGACGAGGGCCGGTTTGCGCCCGAGTACGACGAGAACGATCTGCGCCGTGTCGATGCCGACCGTGTCGTCATGTCGATTGGCCAGTCCATTGTGTGGGGCGACTTGCTAGCTGGCTCCAAGGTGGAGCTCGGCCGCGGCCAGGGTGCCCTTGCCGATCCTCAGACCTATCAGACCGCCGAGCCCGACATCTTTGTAGGCGGCGACGTCTACACCGGTCCGAGCTTTGCCATCGACGCCATTGCCGCCGGTCACGAGGCCGCCGTGTCCATCCATCGCTTTGTGCAGCCAGGCTCCACGCTCACCATCGGCCGCAACCAGCGCCACTACACCGCGCTCGACCGCGACGATGTCGTGATCGAGAGCTACGACAACGCGAGCCGCGAGGTTGCCCACGTGGACCGCGAGCGCGAGAAGGCCGCGCCGTTTAGCGAGTACGTTGAGACCTTTACCGAGGAGCAGGTGCGCGCCGAGACCGCCCGCTGCCTGGGCTGCGGCGCCTCGATCGTCGACCCCAACAAGTGCATCGGCTGCGGCCTGTGCACCACCAAGTGCGCGTTTGACGCTATCCATCTGGATCGCGACCGCCCCGAGTGCTCCACGATGGTCAAATACGAGCAAAAGCTCCCAAGCCTGGGCAAGTACGCGCTCAAGCGCGCCATCAAGATCAAATTCGGGAAGAAGTAAGAAACGCAACAAGCAGGAGAACGGCGCAGAGAGCGGTTGGACAGCGAGCGAGTCCCAGGCGTGGCGAGGTGCCTTGAAAGAGGAGGGCATAGGGCTTTTGCCCATGCCCGACGATTGAAAGGCAGATCGCCCGTCTGGGGCTCGCGCAGCGTCAAGCCGACCGCCGTTCGGTAGAACGGCGGAAGGAATTAAAAGTGCACGAGCTCGGAATCGTCTATCACATCATTCGCGATGTTGAGAATGTGGCGCGCGCTCATGGCGTGCGTCGCGTTTCGAGCGTCACGCTGCTGCTGGGCGAGGTCTCGGGCGTCGTCCCCGATCTACTACTCGACGCTTGGCGCTGGGCGGCGGATAAAAAGCCTATCGCGCAGGGCGCGGAGCTTATCGTGGAGCCTGTCGACGCCGTGACGCATTGCGAGGCGTGCGGCCGCGACTACGCGACGGTCGAGCACGGCAAGACTTGCCCCCATTGCGGCAGCGGTGAAACATACCTGCTGCAGGGCCAGGAGGTCATGATCAAACAGATCGAGACCCCCGACGAGGACCCGGCAGACGCTGCTCCTGACGGCCTCTCCGACGCCCCCGATGCCGTCGACGCCGCCAACCCTCTCCACATCGCCTAACATCTAATGTCTACATGGGCTAGAGTTCTAAACATATTTGCTTCGGTTAGTCAAGTCATGTCTGTTTAAACAAAATGGTGGCACGCAGACGCATTGGGATTCACCTAAAAGCGGTCTTAACGAACGGTGCACCTTTATATGTCTTTGAAAACAATCAGCAAATCACGTTTTAGCAGGCAATGAGCTATAAGCCAGCAACGTAATCAATTTGTAACAAACATAGACGTTTAAACAAATAATCCAACCTTTTGCGAATTTAGCTATAATTCCACAATCCAAACAGGTATACTCCTTTCATGTCGTGTAGGAAATACGTAGACAAAAAGGAGGTTATGTGATGGTAAGTATTGTTCTTGCTAGC
>JAXIZX010000281.1:0-3452 GCA_036303765.1 Collinsella sp.
CCGCAGGATCAGCAGGCACAGACGGACGACACGCAAGACAGTCCTACCTCTGCCAATTCGTCCTCGAACACCCAAAACCAATCGCAGGGCACCGATTCCTCTACGGCCAACAGTGGCACGCCGTCCGGCACGACCGACTCAAGCCAAACGACTGACGGTTCACAGCCGAACACGGGAGGCCAGACGAGCGACACCACGTCGGGAACGGGCACGGCAGACAGTAACAACACCAACAGCTCGAGCGGAACCGCTTCCGGCACGGCATCTGACAACTCGAGCCAAGGCACGGCATCGGGCAACTAAGTACGTTTGCCTCTCATAGATAACCGACCTGTACAACGGGCGCGAATCGACAGCGGTTCGCGCCCGTTTGCCTTGGGCGCCGCCATGGCGAACGCTATGCGATGGTAAGATGCTTTACATGTGTAAAGAGGAGATTTGCCATGAGCAAGACAATAGTTAGGCCCACGCTTTCGCTGGGCAACCACATCTATCTGTATCGCCTGCTACGCGATGCGATTGGATGCGGCAAGCAAACGTTTATGACGCAGGTCGAGGAGGCGCTCGCCGCAGGCGACATGACTGCTTATGACCTGGGCTTTGAGTCCACGCGCGAGCTGCTCGAGGAACTTAACGACTGCATTAAGCTGACCGTCTTTAAAGGCGGCCGCCTGTATGCCACGGTCATCGCCAACGAGGCCTGGGATGCTGCGCTTGCCAAGGGCGAGGACAAGCCCAAGACCGCCAAGGGCGCCAAGCAGTCCTACAAAAAGAAAAAGCGCGGCGAGAAGGACCTCAAGGCCGTGCGCCCCAAGCACGTTAAGCGCGCCGAGCCCGAGCCCATGGCCGAAGTCGCTCCGGAGCCCGAGCCCGAGGCAGAGATCGAAGTCGCTATTGAGGTAACGGCAGAAGCCGAAACCGAAATCGCCGCCACGACCGATCCCGAAGTCATATCCGAGCAGGAAGCCACTGCCGAGCTCAACGAGGCTCCCAAGTCGACAACCGAAGAAGCCGCTGACCAGCCCGGGACGTCTGCGTTCCAAAACAGCGATGTCTTTGGCGACGAGGCCGAGGACGATCAGCCCGACGAGCCCGCCGATCAAGGCGCTACTGAGTCGACGCCGGAGCCCGAGACGCCGCAGCCCGCCATCTCGCTCACGGTCGTCTATGACCCCGAGAACGCCAACGCCGGCATAACCACCATGGCATCCACGCCCATCGACGCAAAGTCGAGCGTCGAGAACGAGAACGCGACGCAGGTTGAGGTTGAAACTGCAGCTGCAGACGCGCCCGTCACCGTGAAGCCCGCAGATTCCACGATCAAGCCGAAAACGACGCCGGAGCCCGCACCCGTCATCGAATCCGTGCCCGCCTCTGCTTGCGACCAAATTCCCTCACCGGCACCGGCTTCGGTACCCGTAGCGGCCCCAGCCCCCGCACCTGCAGCGCCCGCCATCCCCGAGGACTTCCCCATCGATTTCGCAACCGAAGTCTTCTGCCCCGGCCCATTGCTACACCAGTTGTCGACCTATCTCCCCTACGGCGCCGACACGCTCGGCATCGTCGGCGAGTACTACTGGATCGCCCGCGAACGCGGTACCATCGAGGCCGCGCGAAACCGCGCAAGCTTCCCCCTGCGTTACACGCAGGCAGGCGAGCGCCACGAAGTCACCGTGCGCATCCGCCGCAACACCACCGGCGGCCTCGGAGCCGCCTGGACCATCGACAAGGTCAACGCCCCGGCCGAGTGACAAAACGGCCCTGGATAGCCATTTGACCATCCAGGGCCGTTTGAAATCAGACCTTTTGGCTGTCATCAGCACATATAGACACCAGAGAAGCAAGCTCCTCCTCAAGTTGCGGAGCAAAATACCTAAAAGAAACTTGTGCTCCAATCGGTATCGACTCAATCATATTCGCAGCATTATCTGAAATACGGTACGATGCAGTTTCACCTGTCTTCAAATCCTCTATTGAGCAGACAGCGTCTTCAGCATCAATCGACCTAAGCACGCCTTTTCCTTGTAACATCACATCGGCATGCCCGCCAGCTATTTCTAATGAACCTGAGTCTGTCGCAGTCACTTCTCCGGAACCTCCGCGCGATATCTCTTCCTTTGTTGAACAGCCCACCAATGAAGCCATCAGCACCAAAGACAGAGCTAGACGAATCGCCCTACTTCGAAAAAGTCGTTCCATAAGTCCACGCATAATAGCTCTGATCATACTTCAGGAAGGATAAAGATGAATTCCAGCCGTCCGCTATGCCAATCATCTGCCTTGTCTCTCCAGTTTTCTTACCAGTAAGTGTGGCGTAAGCCTCCGCTGTTACAGAATGGGCTGATCCGTTGTACAAACTCGCATGTAAAACATTCGGTCTATTAGAGTTAATCTCATTTTGAATGCTCGCGATAGCCGGAGAGGAGACAGTGCGGGCGATAAGAGTACTTCCTCTGCTTGCGCAGTAATTTGTAAACCCCGTTGCACAGGTTGATATCGGCGTTCCACCCAAAACAACGCCGGGAACAGTCTGTTCTTCATCGGAAAGAGCATGGGTATTGGTGTAATTCCATATCTGCATATATTGCGAAGGGTCGCTATATAAATTGGCAATGCCATACAGTTCCGCAACGTTCGAAAAAGCTGTCACCATACAAGCATAGTGGGCGGTAAGCCTCTTAATCTCGCTTTCATCATATGACATAAACTGAGAAATGGAACGAAATCCAGATACTGTGTAATCCTGCATTTGAGTTGCGTAAATTACAACATCGTTCCAGCTTGAAGGTTTATTCGATAAAACGACAGGCCGTCCTTCTATGGAAACAGCCGGGATTGTTCTTCCGCAATTTGTTGTTATTGAACCGTCCAAAGATTGCACGCCGAATTCGAATGGATTGATCATTACGACTGGGTTATTGAAAGAATAAGACTCGACACCAAGATCTCCTCCCCGATCCATAGGGCTGACTAAGCCGTCTCCAAAACGATATCCCGTAAGTATTTCATCATCTGAAGCATCTAAAACCAAATAGCCCGCGGCTCTATTGGATGTCACAACCGGAACAATGTAACCAAGCGGGGACCCATCAACATCTACAAAAGGAATAGGGTCAGAAGGCGTATACGAATAGCCGAGGAGTCCCTTTATATATTTATCGGCAAGCTCTTGCGCAATTTCAGAAGTAAATTGTATCTGCTCACCATCAATATTGCCCGTCGAAGCAAAAACCTCTTTCGGACGTGCGGCTAAGGCGACAATTGAAGACGCGACAAGTTGCAGAAAACGACGACGCGAAAGCATATGTTCTTCTTTCGGTTGATTTCCGATCTCAGCCGAACACATTGAGCAAATAGGCCATTCCCGCAGTTAGCCGAACGCCCCCGCGGCCCCTCCTGGGACCCGGGGGCGCCGTTTTCCCAGTTGAAGGAACGGTGGAGATGTGTTTCGA
>JAXIZX010000282.1:0-3540 GCA_036303765.1 Collinsella sp.
AAGTTGAGGACCAGGTCTTCGGCGTTCATGCTGCCCCCATCATCGCGGTCTATGGGGTCAACGATATGGCACCGTGGGGACACATGTATGTCAATCCTGGTCTAACAGAGCCTTATTTTTTGGGCCTCGGAGGGCGGATTTCGCGCTTTTGGTAATGAAATGGGTGCGTGCCATGTCGTGCGGTAGGCATCGGTGCACAGAAAAAGGGCCCGAAAGGCAATGCCTTCCGGGCCCTTTGCAATGCAAATTTGCTTGCAAGTACGATTTAGCGCACCTGAGCGACGTAAGCGACGTTGGTCGAGGAGACCTTATCCTCGAGCTGGACGCTCATGCGGGGATCGCCGGCGGTAGCGACGGTCAGATCGCCGGCCTCGACGTAGCCGAGCTCCTTAGCGGTCTCGATCGCCTTGACGATCGTGCCGTTGACGGTGCCCTGAGTAATCTCGGCTTGGTGCGGGATAACGCCCCAGTACATGATCATCTGCTGGACGGCCCACTCGTGGCGGGAGAACGCGCAGATCGGCATGTTGGGACGGAAGTGCGAGATCAGGCGGGCGGTACGACCGGTGGTCGTCGGCACGGTGATGCACTTGGCGCCAACGGTGGTGGCCATGTTCACAGCGGACATACCCACAACGTTGTTGACGACGCGGGTGCCGTGAGCGTCGGCCGGAACCTCGAGCGGAGCGTGGGCCGGGAGGTACTTCTCGGCCTCGAGAGCAATGCTGGCCTGCATCTTAACGGCCTCGACCGGGTACTTACCGGCAGCGGACTCGCCAGAGAGCATAACGGCGTCGGTGCCGTCGTAGATGGCGTTAGCAACGTCGGCAACCTCGGCGCGCGTCGGGCGCGGGTTCTGCTGCATGGAGTCGAGCATCTGCGTAGCGGTGATAACGGGCTTGTAGGCCGCGTTGCACTTGGCGATGATCTCCTTCTGGATGTGCGGAACGAGCTCGGGCTTGATCTCGATGCCCAGGTCGCCACGGGCGACCATGATGCCGTCGGAAGCCTCGAGGATCTCGTCGAAGTTCTCGACGCCCAGGGCGCACTCGATCTTCGGGAAGATCGTCACGTGCTCGCCACCGTTCTCGCGGCAAAGCTCGCGGATGCCGCGGACGGACTCGCCGTCACGGATGAAGGAAGCGGCGATGTAGTCGATGTTCTCGGTCAGGCCAAAGAGGATGTCCTGACGATCGCGCTCGGTGATGGCGGGCAGCGAGATGTTGACGTTGGGCATGTTGACGCCCTTGCGCTCGCCGATCAGGCCGTCGTTCTTAACGACGCAGGTCATGTCCTGGCCGTCGACGGACTCGACCTCGAGGGCAACCAGACCATCATCGATCAGGATAAGGGAGCCCTTCTCGACCTCGGAGGGTAGAGCCAGGTAGTCGAGGGAGATGTGCTCAGAGGTGCCGTGGAAATCCTCGGACGTGGGCTGAGCGGTGACGACGATCTTATCGCCGGTCTTGACGGCAACCTTCTTGCCGTCGACCAGAAGGCCGGTGCGGACCTCGGGGCCCTTGGTGTCGAGCAGGATGCCGACGGGCAGACCGAGCTCCTTGGAAATACGACGGACGCGCTCGATGCGACCGTGGTGCTCGTCGTAGGATCCGTGCGAGAAGTTAAAACGGGCGACGTTCATGCCCGCCTTAATCATCTCGCGGATGGTCTCGTCGCTATCGCAGGCGGGACCCATGGTGCATACAATCTTGGTGCGCTTGTACATTCAGACCTCCATCTGACATCGTCTTGCGCTGATAGATAAACCATAAGAAATAAAACTGAGATGATTATAACGAAATGCCGACCGAATACCCCAAAAAATCGACCGTATGCCGAATTAGAAGTTCATTTTTTGCGGAAAAACGGTATATGCAAAAACTTTACCAACCGTTCTAACCGCTGCTATCTGGGCGATATTTTAGTTCGATGATGCGCCGAAGAAAAAACGTTTTATCAATCTTGAGCATCACACTGTCTGCACCGTTGCGCCTGTGCCGTGTTTCCAGATGGAATGTTTTGGCTAGACGCGTCGCTTTGGGGTACCATAGCTCCACTATCAACTGCCGCTCAGCACGGCAGCCTTGATGAGCCCTTGCCCTTCTCCTGGGAATTATGATCGGGCATCAATCTGCTGAGTGGCCCGAATCCCAGGAGGGGACTCTATATGCAAAAGGAATACCTGTCCGCTGCGGCGGAGGTGCTCAGCGACCAAGGTGTCGATGAGAACCTCGGCCTGAGCAACGGCGAGGCGTCGGCGCGCCTTGCCAAGACAGGCCCTAACAAGCTCGAGGAAGCCGAGAAGACTCCGTTGTGGAAGCGCTTCTTTGAGCAGATGGCCGACCCCATGGTCATCATGCTGATCGTTGCCGCCGTCATCAGCGCGCTCACGGGCATGGTCAAGGGCGAGGCGGACTTTGCCGATGTCGCCATCATCATGTTCGTCGTTATCGTCAACTCGGTGCTGGGCGTGGTCCAGGAGGCTAAAAGCGAGGAGGCTCTCGAGGCCCTGCAGGAGATGAGCGCGGCGCAGTCCAAGGTGCTGCGCGACGGCAAGCTCGTGCACCTGCCGAGCGCCGAGCTCGTGCCCGGCGATGTGATCATGCTCGAGGCGGGCGACTCCGTCCCGGCCGACTGCCGTGTGCTCGAGAGCGCCACGATGAAGATCGAGGAGGCCGCCCTTACCGGCGAGTCCGTGCCCGTCGAGAAGCATGCCAACGTCATTGAGCTCGCCGCCGGCACCGACGACGTGCCGCTCGGCGACCGCAAGAACATGTGCTACATGGGTTCCACCGTGGTGTACGGTCGCGGTCGCGCTGTCGTGGTCGGTACCGGTATGAACACCGAGATGGGCAAGATTGCCGGCGCCCTGGCCGAGGCCAAGGAAGAGCTCACGCCGCTGCAGGTGAAGCTTGCCGAGCTCAGCCGCATCCTCACCATCATGGTTATCGTCATCTGCGTCGTTGTCTTTGGTGTCGATATCATCCGCCACGGCGTGGGCAACGTTCTTACCGACCCGACCGCCCTGCTCGATACCTTTATGGTCGCCGTCTCGCTCGCCGTCGCTGCCATCCCCGAGGGCCTGGTCGCCGTCGTGACCATCGTGCTGTCGCTTGGTGTGACCAAGATGGCCAAGCGCCAGGCAATCATCCGCAAGCTCTCTGCCGTCGAGACCCTTGGCTGCACGCAGACCATCTGCTCCGACAAGACCGGTACCCTTACCCAAAACAAGATGACCGTCGTCAAGCACGAGCTCGCCGCGCCTAAGGAGAAGTTCCTGGCCGGCATGGCGCTGTGCTCCGACGCCCAGTGGGACGAGGAGCTGGGCGAGGCCGTGGGTGAGCCGACCGAGTGCGCGCTCGTCAACGATGCCGGCAAGGCTGGTCTCACTGGCCTGACTGCCGAGCACCCGCGTGTGGGTGAGGCCCCGTTCGACTCGGGCCGCAAGATGATGTCCGTGGTCGTCGAGACCCTGGACGGCGAGTATGAGCAGTACACCAAGGGCGCGCCCGACGTGGTGATCGGCCTGTGCACCCATAT
>JAXIZX010000283.1:0-2280 GCA_036303765.1 Collinsella sp.
AAGTTGAGGACCAGGTCTTCGGCGTTCATGCTGCCCCCATCATCGCGGTCTATGGGGTCAACGATATGGCACCGTGGGGACACATGTATGTCAATCCTGGTCTAACAGAGCCTTATTTTATCCCCGTCCCAGAAAAATGATTTAGAGGAGGTTGAGGGGGAGCTGGGGGGCGTCTCCCCAGAGTTTCTCGAGGCGGTAGAAGTCGCGGGCTTCGGGAGTGAAGACGTGGACGACAACCGAACCGTAGTCCATGAGCATCCAAGTCTTCTGCTCGCGGCCCTCGATGGAGAACGGATGCTCGCCGCAAGCCTCGGCGACCTTCTCCTCGATCTCGTCGACGATGGAATCGACCTGCCGGTTGTTGGTACCGGTGGCAAGCACAAAGTAGTCGCATACGTCGGAAAGCTCGGTCAGGTCGAGCACCTGAACGTCCTCGCCCTTCTTGTCGTAGGCGGCCTGCGCGGCGGCGCGGGCGACATCCTCGGCGGCGACACCGCTCGCAGACAGCGAGGCGGCAGTGCGGTCGAACGTGGCGACGAAGCTCTTGTGCTCCACACCTTCAAGAATCTGCTCGTCGGTCATGGTCTCGTCGGCCATGGAATACCTCTTTCTAGACAGCCCGAGCTAACGCAGCTGGGCGTAATGGTTGTAAATCGAAATAGCCGTGGGATAAAGATAGCGCCCGGACTGGATCACATAGACCAGACCCTGCGCAAAACAGGAGAAGAACAACTCATCGAGCGTCGACTCCCCCACCATCTTGCGCAGCGCATGCGCATAGTCACCGTGGCGGTTGGGCTCGATGGCATCGGCCACAAAGACCACCATATCGAGCGGCGTCATGTCGCAGGCACCCACGGTGTGACGGTCGACAGCCTGGAAAACGGCCGGCGACAGCTCGGGAAAAAGCTGCGGAAGCTCATAGGCGGCAACAGGGCCATGCAAAAGCGGCGTCGCGGCGGAAGGAGAGCCGGCAATCTTAATGCCGTAGTGCAGAGCGCGCGTGACCAGCTCGTCGTCGGAGAGCACTTTGTCCCAGTCATGGATCAGGCCGGCGGCAGCGGCATCAAAGCGGTCAACGCCGTAGACCTCGGCCAGATGAAGTGCGGTCTCGGCAACACCCAGCGAATGCACATAGCGCTTGCGCTTATCCTTCATGCGAACATCGAGCAGCTCTTGAATGCGCCTGAGCAGCGCGCGCTCATCGCCCTCAAACTGATCCTCTACCGACAACGTAGACCCCCATCACTCAAAATCTTCTTGGCCCAAATCGGCATATAGCCTGCGTTTGCGAATGTAGCCGAGCACGGACTCGCTCGTAAGATAGCGTACGCTCATACCGCGGGCAACACGCTTACGAATGTTCGTCGAGCTGATCGCCAGCGCCGGAATCTGAATATAGCGCACGTCGAACGGCAGCCCCGACTCTTTGATTCGGGCACGCGCCGTATCGATATCAAAGCCCGGTCGCGTTGCCGCAATAAAGGTAGCAAGCTCAGCGATTCGTTCGGCATCATGCCAGGTCACGATATCGATAATCGCGTCGGCGCCCGTAATAAAGTAGAGCTTTACCTGCGGCGGGTAAAAGTCGCGAAGGGCATGAAGCGTATCGGCCGTATAGGTTACACCCGGACGGTCGATCTCGAACCGGCTCGCCAAAAAGGCCGGGTTCGCGGCGGTGGCGAGGACCGTCATGGCATAACGGTCCTCGGCAGGCGTCACCGGCTTGTCAAGCTTAAAGGCAGGAGAGCCCGCCGGCATAAAGAGCACAGCGTCCAAGTCGAGCGACTCGCGCGCCTGCTCGGCGGTCACCAGGTGCCCGTAATGGATGGGATCAAAGGTGCCACCCATAATGCCGAGCCTAAACTCCTGCCCGTCCTCTAGAGGAAGCTCGGGCAGACCGATTCCACCGCGCAGCGACATGGCTTACTCGCCCTCCGAGGTCTCGGCATCGCCCGCGGCATCCGCCGCATCGACAACCTCGACTCCCTCATCCGCAGCATCGGCCACGTCAATGGCTTCAACGGCAACGTCCTCGCCAGCATCCTCGAGCTCCTCGTACTCCGAGAAGTCCTCGGCTCCCTCAAAGTCAAAGGCGCGCTGGCAAATGCGGACCTCGTCGCCCGCACGGCAACCGGCCTTCTCGAGCGCGTCGTCAACACCCATACGCGCAAACTTATGCTGCAGGTAAATGACGGCTTCCTCGTTTTCCCAGTCGGTCTGGATGACCATACGCTCAATGGCACGACCGACCACGCGGAAGGCACCGGGCTCTTCCTG
>JAXIZX010000284.1:0-4633 GCA_036303765.1 Collinsella sp.
ACCTGATTGAGGTCATCGGTCTTGGTGCCTGTCATCTTTTCGTACAGACCGATTCACAGGCCGCCCAGCAGGCAGACAAAAAACGGGTGCGGCAAAAAGCCAAACGGGCCGCTGGCAAGCTCGGGCGAAGCGACGCCCAGCGCGTGTGGAATCTCGGTCCATAGATAGTCGATGCCGTGCTCCATCGCAAAGAAGAACAGCCAGACTGCGGCACCTGCGAACGCACCGGTCACGGCAACGCTAACTAAAAACAGCGCGCGGTTTGTGGGTTTGGCAAGGTTATCCATCGGGTCCTCCCGCGGTCAAAGTCGACATAGATACGTTTTATTGTAGAGCGAGTGTGGCCCAGACAAGCCAACCGTCTGCGCCGCAAACGGCACCATTGGGAGCCATAGTGGGGCAGGCTCAAGGCTTATCCGTTGATAATCGAGGCAATCTCGCGCAAATCGTCGGCAAAGTAGATGCCGTGCTGGCGCTTCAGGCTCGAAAGCCCCTTATCAATCATGTGCCCGAGCAGCGCCTTGAGGTCGTTGTAGTAACCGTTCAGGTTGTACAAAATGCACGGCGCATCGAGATGCCCCAACGACACCGCGGACATAACCTCGGCAATCTCCTCGAGCGTGCCCGTGCCGCCCGGAAATGCGATGAACGCATCGCCGAGCTCGATCATCTTGGCTTTGCGCTCGGCCATGTCGCTCGTCACGATAAGGTCGTCGATTCCGTCGTGTTGAAACTCTGCCTCGATAAAAAAGCTCGGCTCCACACCCGTCACATGTCCGCCTGCCTCGAGTACGCTATCGGCGAGCGCGCCCATCAGTCCCGATTTGGACCCGCCGTATACGAGCGCGTGTCCGTTGGCGCCAATCCAATTGCCCAGCTCCTGCACTGCGGGCAGAAACGCCGGGTCGTTGCCGACGCTCGCGCCCAGGTAGACGGTGATGTTCATATGCAATCCCCCTCGTCGTGACGCGCGGCACCCGTTCTATCGTTGCCGGCGACGGTATTCGCGCACGCGGCGCGACAAATCGGCGAGCTCATCGCGGTCGAGTTCTTCCAAATGCTCAAGATCGTCCATAAAGCGCGCCATGGTGTCCTTTTGGCGCATCTTGATAAGCGTATTGCAGTAGTTCACCGCCACGCCCGTAAGCATGGCGATATAGAAGATACTGATGACGCTTAGGATAACGGTAATGCCGCGGGCAACCGGCGTTTCAGCGGGGATATCGCCAAAGCCAATCGTCGAGACCGTCTCAAAGCTAAACCAGAGACCATCGCCAAACGTGAGGGTCGTGGGCTCGGACAGCCAGACAGCCGTCGAGCAAAGCAGATAGAAAATAAGAAACAGGCCCGTAATGCGTGCAAAGCCAGCCTGTCGCAGCACATCGGCAAGCGTCCTGAGCTTTTTCATCGCGACCCCTTCCACGGACAACCAATCACGTTCGCTCGGTATTGTCCCACGCCTCCCCAGCAAACGGAACTAGTCATTGGGGACGTTCTTAAATGACCAGTCAAACAAGAACGTCCCCAATGACTAGTCGTTTAAGAACGTCCCCGATGACTGCCGGGCGGGAGCGTTTAGCGGTACAGCTGCCGACTGGGCAGGCTGAGCTGGTATCCTTATGCGGTATTGTCTCGATTCGTTAGGATTGCATGTGAGAGCTGCCACTGTCCTTCGTTCAGTTATATGTCGCGCCCTGGCCATTGTGCTTGCCGCGCTTGCCGCACTGAGTTCCATCGCGCCTGTCCAGGCTTTTGCCGATGACTCTAGTCAGCCAGTCAAGACGGTCCGCGTCGGCTGGCTCGTCAACAACGAGGGCTTCCAGAACGGCACCCCCGGCGAGCGTCTCTCGGGATGGGGTTACGAGTACCTCCAGACCCTGTCGTACTACACGCCCGGCTGGCGGTACGAATACGTCTCCGGCACCTTCACCGAGCTTATGGACATGCTCGAGGCAGGCGAGATCGACCTCATGCCCAACATCTCCTACTCCGAGGAACGCGCCCAAAAGCTGCTCTTTTCCTCGAACCCCGAGGGCACCGAGCGCTACTACATCTACGCCAGGCCCGACCGTGACGACCTGGCCAAGGGTGACCCTCAAGCACTCCAGGGTCTCACCATCGGTTACAACTCCGGTGTTATGCAAACCATCGTCGGCCAGCAGTGGCTCGCCAACGAGGGAATCGCCTGCACATACAGGGAGTATGACGGAGGCTCCGTTCTCTTTGACGCGCTCGCAAACGGCGAGGTCGACGCCATCATCATGAACGACACCATTTCGTCGCCCGAGGCGTCGCCCATGTTCTACGTCGGTTCGAGCGACTACTACTTTGCCGTTCCCAAAAGCCGCCCCGACCTGATGGACAACATCAACTCCGCAATGGCGGCAATCAACCGCATCAACCCCCGCTATAACGACGAGGTCAAATCGAACTATTCAGCGCAAAACAGCGGATCATCCTCGCTCACCGGCGATGAGCGCGCCTGGCTCAAGGCGAACAACAACACCATCACGCTCGGCTACATTACGGGCAAACTCCCCTACTGCAACGAAGACGAAGACGGCAAAATGGAAGGCTCGCTCGCATCGCTTGCGACGGCGTTGCACGATAAATTTGGCATTACGGTCAAAACCGTCGCCTTTGATAGCTACAAGATGATGTCAAAGGCCCTGTCAAAGGGAAGCATAGACGTCGCGCTGCCGGTATACCGAGATTACTGGTTTGCCGAGCAATCAGGCGTTGTGCAGTCGGTATCGTTGGGGACCATATCCCTCACCGCCATCCACAGCGGAAGCAACCTGAACAAAGACCTTCAGAACATCGCCTGTACCAAATCATCGTTTATCAACCGAAACGTACTTGAAAGTCTGTTCCCCACAGCGACCGTGACCGAATACCGATCCGACGATGAAGCGTTCGACGCCCTCAGGAGGGGAACGGCGCGCTGCGTCGTCGCTCCCAGTTCACGCGTAAAAACCCTCGGCGATCGTTATGATCTCGAGGACTGCGAGACGGTCGAGCTCCCTGACACCTGCGAGCTCTCGTGCTGGATTTCGCGCGGAAAGCCCGAGCTGCTGGGAATCATCAACAAGGGCATCATCAATGCCGGAGAATCGCTCTCCGCAAGCAATTACTCCTCTACGTCGTACACGGCCCAGGAATCCAACACGCTTCAATTCCTTTATCGCAACCGCACCGCCGTTGCCTCCACCCTCATCGGTATGTTGTCGGTCAGCATCGTCCTGCTCATCTGGGCGCTCGTGCGCGCTCGAACCGAGCGCGAAAAAGCCGACGCCGCCAACGCCGCTAAGACGGCATTCCTCACGCGCATGAGCCACGACATCCGTACGCCGCTCAACGGCATCCTGGGCCTTATCGATATCGAGGAATTGAAGGAAGGCGATATCCAGGTCGCCCGCGAAAGCCGCGCCAAGGCTCGTGTTGCCGCCAATCACCTGCTCTCGCTGATTAACGACATCCTCGAGATGGGCAAAATCGAAGACCGCAAGATAACACTGGAACATGCGCCTTTTAACCTCAAAGAGCTCTGTGACAATACGCTAGTGCTGTGCAAGCTCCGCGCATCCGATAACGGCATCACCATGCAGGACAATAGTCTGCCATACACCACGGGGCCATACATGGTCGGCAGTCCCACCCATATCCGACAGATCATGATCAACCTGTTAGACAACAGCATTAAGTACAACAAGCACGGCGGCTCCGTCACCTTTAGCTCAAAGACCAAGCCACTCGATAACGGGCGCGCGCTCTTTTGCTTTAGCGTTTCGGATACCGGCATTGGCATGACTTCCAAGTTTTTAAAGCATATCTATGAGCCGTTTGCCCAAGAAGGTAACGATGCGCGTAGCAAGTTCCAAGGAACCGGCATGGGCATGCCAATCGTCAACTCGCTTATTGAACTGATGGACGGCACCATCGAAGTCACCAGCGAGCTCCATGCGGGCACCTCGTTCTACGTGGAGATTCCGCTCGATATCGACAAGAACCCCCAGGCGCGGGCGAATACGGTCGAGGGGGCGCTCGACTGCTCGCTCGCCGACATGAACGTACTGCTCGCCGAAGACAACGAATTGAATGCCGAGATTGCCCAGGCGCTGCTAGAATCCGAGGGCATCGTGGTCACCCGCGCCGCCAACGGCAACGAAGTCGTCGATCTGTACCTGTCGCATCCCGCCGGCAGCTTCGATGCGATCCTGATGGACATTATGATGCCGGACATGGACGGCTATGAGGCAACCCGCACGATTCGTCTGAGCGAGAAGGTCGATGCAGCCGATATCCCCATCATCGCGCTCACCGCCAACGCCTTTGCCGAGGACGCCAAGGCGGCACATGACGCCGGCATGAACGCCCATCTGTCCAAACCGCTCGACTTTAACAAGCTCAAAAACATACTCGCCCGCATCAAGAAAAACGGATCCATTTCGCTATAGTTTGTGCTCAACCACTACGCACGACCAGAAAGGAAGCCAACGATGTTTAGGCCCTTACGTCGAAAGAAACGCGCTATCACCGACGAGGAAGCGCGCGAACTGCTCGCCACCTGCAAACGCGGCGTCTTTGCCGTCAACGGCGACGATGGCTACCCCTATGCCATTCCCGTCAACTA
>JAXIZX010000285.1:0-2624 GCA_036303765.1 Collinsella sp.
GGGTAATACTCCGCATGTTGAGTAGTAACCTCTCGCGGTACCATCGATCACCTGGCTTGGTACCGGCGATCAGCAAAAGGCGGTACCGCGAGTAGGCTGTCTCGGTACCGCTAATCAGCGCGCCTCTTCTTGGCGAAGTACTCTCGCATGTTCGGCCCCTCGAGATCTATGTAGCGGGCACCGGTTGCGATGCGGTTGAGGATCGAGTCCGCCATCAGCTCGCCCTCGATGCGCAGGTACCACTCGTTCGGCTCGAGCTGCGAGGCGATGACGGTCGCGCGGCGGCCCTCGCGCGCCTCCATGATCTCGAACAGGTCGACCGAGTTCTGCGTCGATATCGGCGTCGTCATGAAGTCGTCGACCAACAGGAGCGCGACGGACTTGTAGGCGTCCATCTTCTCGAAGTAGCTGCCGTCCTTGGCGGCGCGGGCCCGGTTCAAATCGTCGCAGATGTCGGCGAGGCGCGTGTAGCGCACGGGTATCAGCCTGCGGCACGCCGCGTTGCCGAGAGCCTGAACGACGAAGCTCTTGCCGCAGCCGGTTTTCGAGATGACCACGACGACCTCGCTCTCGCCGATCCACTCGCATCGGGCGAGGCGGTTGATACGGTCCTTGGCGAGCGTCCGGTCGGGCAGATAGACGACGTCCTCGACGCATGCCGAGGGATCCTTGAAGCGCGCGTCCTTGACGAGCTTGGCCACCTTGCGCTCCCGCCTGGCGGCGGCCTCCGCGTCGATGAGCATCTCCATCTTCTCCTCGAAGGTGAACCGATCGTACGACTCGTCCTCCACCATCTCGCGCAGCTTGTCCCCCATGGCCTTTATCCTGAACTGTCTGAACAGCTCGAAGTGCTCTTCGGTAAGCATCCTACTCGCCGCCTCTCTTGTAGGCGTCCGCGCCGCGCAGGCGGCCCGCCGATTTGGCGCGGTCCACCAGCTCGCCGGAGCCTGCGGCCCCGACGGGGCGCCCCTTGGCTCGCTCCTCGGCGTCGGACGACTTGATGGCGAGGATCGCGTTCTTGAGGCCGGTGTAGCTGGGAAGCGCCGAGGCCGCGTTCAGCTTGGCACAAGCGCGCTCGAGCAGCGCCGGCGCGTACGTCTTCGACAGCCCGAGGATGTTGCGGCAGGAGACGAACGACTGCTCGACGATCGCGCGGCTGGCGAGGACGCGCTCGATCGCCGATGCGGTCTCGGGGCCGACGCGCCTCGCCCACGACGCGAACCGCTCCGGCGACCACGGGTCGTCCAGCGCGGCATGGTTCTCGGGCATGTGCTCGACGTTGGTCGAGTACTGCCCCTTGCGGCCGTGAAGCCTCGGGTGCACGGCGACCACCGCCCCGCCGTGCATCACCGCGACCGACGACGAGGTCAGCTTCACGTCGACCTGCTCGCCGATGAGCGAGTGGTCGACGGAGTAGTGCATGTAGTCGACGGTGACGTGGTAGTCCGGGGCCACCTTGGCGCTGCGCCACTCGCACATCTCGTAGCGCTCGGCGGGAAGGGGCATCAGGTGCATGCGCTCCTCCTCGAACACCGAGTCGCGCGAGCCGTCCTTGGCGGAGAACGGCCGGGAGTTGAGCCATGCCACCTTCTCCGCGCAGAACTCGTTGAACTCGTCGATGGTATAGAATGTCATCTCGCCGGACGGCCCGATGATCCAGCGCTCAACCAGGTCGACGCACGATTCGGCCACGCTCTTGTCGCGCGGCCGACGGACCCGGGCGGGCAGGACGGCCGCCCCGTAGTGCTCGGCGAAGCGCTCGTACTCCCTGTTCACGAGCGTGACCCGCGGGGCTGCGGCCCGATCGGTCGCCGTGGCGGCGTTGTCGGGCACCCACATGCGCGGAACGCCGCCGAACTCCTCGAACGCGTGGATCTGGCCCTCCTGCCAGGATTTCTGCCTCATGTCGCAGAAGCCCTCCGCCCAGAACTTGTCCGAGAAGGGCAACGTGACGACCAGGACGTAGACCTTGGTCCTGGTTCCCAGCAGCTTGTCGGTGAGGTGGGCGACGTCGCCGGCCCAATCGATGAAGCACTTGGCCCCCGGCTCGTGGGAGAAGTGCCTGGTCGCGCCCATCTTGCCTGCGGCGTCGGCGAACATCTCGCAGAACGTCTGGTAGGCGTAGGCGAGCTTCCCCTCCGCCGCGGCGCGCTCGCAGTACTCGAGCCAGAAGAGCTTCACCGGCAGCTTCCGACTCATTTTCTTGCGCTCGACCAGCGCCGCCATGTCGGGTCTCAGGTAGGCGTCGTTCGGACGGCGCTCCTCCTTGGCGAAGAACATGTCATCGACCGCGTCGGCGTCCATCGAGCTCACGGCGTCGAACGTCAGGCCGCATTCGCGCATCACCTTGGCGCCGGCGGAGACGTCGCGCTTGCTGACGTGAAGCGCGGCCGCGATGTCCGACTGGGTGGCCCCTCCCTTGGCCAGCATCAGGAGGATTTTCTTGTTCTTGGACATAGGCATCGTGCCCCTTTCCATGAAAGCGAGCCCCGGATTGGGCTCGCGACATGGAATTCTAGGCTCGATGGGCGGCGGTACCAATTTATCTTACCCAGGGTACCAAGCCCGCTGACTGGCGGTACCAGATTCTGCTGATTGTTGGTACCGGAGAGGGTTACTACTCA
>JAXIZX010000286.1:0-1730 GCA_036303765.1 Collinsella sp.
CGAACATAAACGAGCATTCCCGGGGCACCTCCCTGTGCTACGGTTTGAGCAGAGCAAAAGCGGTTCGACCGCTACTCTGATGATTATTTATTATCACAGTATTATACGGCGGTGAACAGATGGAAACGGTTAGCGGCAATCTTGCCTCGGCGCTCAGGATCGAGCCGGGCATTACCGCGATTATCGGCAGCGGCGGCAAGTCGACCTTGCTAAAGACGCTGGGTCTTGAGCTTATGCGCGCTGGCGGCCGCGCGCTCCTCTGCACCACCACGCATATGTTCCCCGTCGCCGGCGTGCCGTGGGACGGGTCGAGCCGTCGCCTGGACGCCGTGCCTTGGAAGCCGGGCGCCTCGCATGTCCCCGGTTGCACCTGCGAGGCATGCGCGGGCATGAGCCGCGGAAGTATCTGCCAGGCGGGTGTTTTGGACCCGGAGACGGGCAAACTCTCCTCCCCTGCCGAGCCGCTCGACCAGCTGGCGCAACGCTTTGACTACGTCCTGGCCGAGGCGGACGGCAGCAAGCGGCTCCCGCTCAAGGCCCACGCCACCTGGGAGCCGGTGATTCCCTCTGGCACGGCCAACATCGTCTGGATCGTCGGCGCCTCGGGGCTCAGCAAGCCCATCAACGAAGCCGTCCACCGCCCCGAGCTCTTTTGCGAGCGTTGCGGCTGCGAGCCCACCGACACTGCCACCCCAGAGCGCGTCGCCATGGTGCTCAATGCCGAGCTGCAGATGCTGAACCTCAACAATGCCCGCATCATGCTCAACCAAGTCGACACGCTTGCCGACCCAACGATGGCAGATTACTTCGAGGCAGCCCTCGGCAGCCCCATCGTCGCCACCAGCCTCAAGTAGCCGGCCCCATCTCGTCAGTTGCGGTGAAATACGGACTGTTTGGCCGTATGACGGCCGCAAACAGTCCGTATTCCACCGCAACTGCGGAGGGGAATCCGGTGATCTTCCTGCTAGCGGGGAACGTAGCGACCGGGCTGGACTCCGGTGGGCTCGCCATCGCGCGCCGCCAGCACACCGTTCACAAACACGGCCTTGGCGCGACCATGCGCCTCAAAGCCCTCGAGCGGCGTGTAGTCCACGGCCTGATGCTGTGTCGCCGCGCGAATGGTCCAGCGCGCCTGGGGATCCCACACGCACACGTCGGCATCGGAGCCCTCGGCAAGACATCCCTTGCGCGGATACATGCCAAACACGCGCGCCGGGTTCTCGCTCATCAAGCGGCAGAGGTCCTCGGGTCCCAGCTGTCCCTCAAAGCTCGTGGCAATCGCGACGGGACGATGCTCCACGCCGGGCCCGCCGTTGGGAATCGCGCGGAAGTCGTCGCGCCCGCGGTCCTTTTGCCCATGCAGGTTAAAGCTGCAGTGGTCGGTCGCAATCGTATCGATCTCGCCGGCCACAAGCGCCTCGCGCAGTGCCGCACGGTCACCCGCATGGCGCAGCGGCGGGCTCATCACATACTTGGCACCCGCAAAGCCGTCCTCGCCCTGCTCCAGATAGCAGGTGTCGTCGAGCATCAGATACTGAGGGCAGGTCTCGACATAGATGTTCTTCTGCCCGCGCGCTTTGGCAGCGCGAATGGCCTCGAGCCCCAGCTTGGTCGAAAGGTGCACCACGTTGACCGGAGCGTCCCCGGCCAGGTGCGCCAGATACAGCAGGCGGCTCACGGCCTCGGCCTCACACACGTCCGGACGGCTGAGCGCATGCCCCTCGGGTCCA
>JAXIZX010000287.1:0-5172 GCA_036303765.1 Collinsella sp.
CGCCATGTGGGAGTGCGCGCTCGACCCGGTTACGGGCAAGAAGCGCTACGAGGAGTCCCCCGCCGCCACCGAGGGCACTTGCACCATGTGTGGCAAGATGTGCGCCGTCCGCACCGTCAACAAAGTGTTTGAGGGCACGACGATCGACCTCGGTATGGAGGACTAGTCTCTTCGCCGCAATCGCCTTTTAACATCGAGTCGGCGCCCGCCAATTGTTGACGTGTGAACATTTGCTTACATTTGCGTAAAAATTACATCTCGCGCCCGGGTTCGGCATATCGCCGGCCTGGGCATCTTTATAATGCTGGCTTAAAGACCCATTTGAATCCGACCAGACAAGGGAGCGAACATGGATCGCAGCAAGGTACCTGCCGTTCTATCCATCGCAGGATCCGATTCCAGCGGTGGCGCCGGCATTCAGGCCGACATTAAGACCATCACGGCGCACCGTCTGTATGCCGAGACAGCCATCACGGCCATCACCGCACAAAACACGCTCGGTGTCACCGCCGTGCAAAATATCTCCCCCGATATCGTCGCTGCGCAAATTGACGCCGTCTTTGACGATATTCGCCCCAACGCAGTCAAAATCGGCATGGTTTCTTCTGCAGAGATTATCGAGGTTATCGCCGACCGCCTGAGTGCCTGGAACGCACAAAATATCGTCGTCGATCCCGTCACGGTCGCCACTTCGGGCGCCCGCCTCATTGCCGAAGATGCCGCCGAGGCGCTCACGCGTCGCCTGTTCCCGCTGGCGACCGTCATCACGCCCAACATCCCCGAGGCCATGGCGCTGCTCGACTACGAGGTCGATTCCGAGCGCACCCAGCAAAACGCCGCCATGCTCCTCACCCGCCGCTTTGGCTGCGCGTCCCTCGTTAAGGGCGGGCATTTTGTCAACGAGGCCAACGACGTACTGGCCGAACCCGCGCCGCTCGATGATGAGGGCAACCACCTAGGCGATCCGCTCACCACGTGGTTCCGCCACAAGCGTATTGAGACCGACAACACGCACGGCACCGGCTGCACGCTCTCGTCCGCCATCGCCTGTGCGCTGGCGCAGGGCATGGATCTTGCCGACGCCATCAATGCCGGCAAGGCCTACCTGACAGGCGCTCTGGCCGCCGGCCTGAACATGGGCAAAGGCTCCGGCCCTGTCAACCACATGTGGCAGTATTAAGATTCGCAGCCCAAGCCACCGCAAAGGGGACAAGCACCTTTACGGTGGTTCCTGCATATATCTCAATCTGTAACAGTTAGAGCCCATTTTTCGACCCACCTGTTACAGATTGAGACATTCAAATTCCGCTGAGAAGAAAATCTCGATCTGTAACAGTAACTCGGCAAAATCGACCCTAGATGTTACAGATCGAGACAAACGACCGATATCGGCCTAAATAATCTTAATCTGTAACATCTAGCCCGTTTTCGGCCTTACAACTGTCACAGATCGAGACAAAGCAACGAAACAAGCCACCACAAGGGGAACTTCTGTGGTGGTTTGGGGTCGCGCTACTCTCCGAGCATCTCTTGGAGCTTGGCTGCCACGGCGTGACCCAGGCTCTCATGGCTTTCGGGCATCATATGCAGATAGTCGATATCGCCCGGCTCGGCAAAGTCGGCGGCATTCAAAAAGTCGCAGCCAAACTGCTCAGCCACATGCGCGTAGTACTCACCAAAATGTTCCGAGGCTTCTACGGAATGCTCGTCAAAATCGGTCATATATACGTCGGCGATCTGCGGCTTAATCTTGATAGGCGCCATCAGCAGAATGCGCGGACAAGGCGCAGCGTCGGTCCACGGAAACGCGCGGACGGCGCGAATCAGCGCCATGGCGCCACGGGCGATATCGGCAGCCGTCACGTTAAAGACCGTCTTACAGTCGTTGGTGCCCAGCATGATCACAATGGCGTCCAGCGGCTTATGGGCCTCGAGCAGCATCGGAAGTGCGCGGATGCCGTTAAGATTGGTGTCCAGATGGCACATGTCGTCGCGTACCGTCGTGCGGCCGTTGAGGCCTTCTTCAATTACATGCCAGCCCTCGCCTAACTCACGTTGGGCCACGCCGCACCAGCGCGCATCCTGCGCATAGCGCACCGCGGTGCCGTCGCGCATGCCCGCCGGATCGTAACCATAGGTGTTGCTGTCGCCAAAGCATAGAACGTTTTTCATCGTAAGCCCCTCGCTCAGTAAAAAGCCGACGGAAGCAGCCTCTCCCGCCGGCTCGACCTATCTGTCAGCACGTACCGATTACAGGTACTTGCGCCAATCGTCCTCGTCCTCATCATCCTCGGTAGCAGCCTGGGTCTGCTCGGCGGCGCGAGCTGCCGCAGCGCGAGCGGCAACCTGGGCATAGGACTCCTCGTTGCGCTCGGGGAAGTTTGCCAGCACGTGCTCGAACTTGGCAAAATCCTCATCCCAGCGCGTAGAAGGCACGGCAAAGAAGACTTGCTTGACCTTAAAGTCGCCCGACGCGAGCTCCTTGCGGAAGAGCTCGGCCACGGCCTCTGCGTCAAAGCCGTTGTTGTCGCAGCCCCAAGCACCCAGCACGAGCTTCTCGCGACCTAGCTCGTCGCAGATGGCAAGCACAAAGCGAATGCGGTCGCGCAGGGCGTCCAGCAGAGCATCGTCGCTCACGCGATACTCCTGGCGGGCGCGCTTAACGTTGGGCGCGGCGGCCACGATCACGTCGGCGTATGCATGCACGTGGTTGCGGTCGAAGCGCACCGCAGGCACCACCAGCGCACGGTTGCGGTAAAGCTCGCAGTTGATGTTGCGGCGACGGTTCTCGCCGTACCATTTGCGCTGCTTATCGAGAACGTTGTACAGATACGAATCGGCGCACAGTGTGGCCTCCTGGCCCAGATAACCCTGAATATAGCCACCGCCCGGGTTGGTGAACGAGGCAAAGGCGAGCACGGCCATGTCGCAGAACTGCGCATAGCCACGACCGTTGTCCAGGATGGCCTGCGTGGCGGAGGCATCGAGCACGGTGACCTCAGGCAGAACCGGAGCGGGCTCCTCAGCAGGCGCGGACTCAGCTTCGGCGATTTCCTCGGCAGGCTCAGGCGCTGCCTCGGTCTCGGGCGCCGTCTCGGTCTCGGCAGCCTCCGCGCCCTCGACGTCCTCGGCAACCTGTTCTTCGGCGGCCACAGCACTCTGAACCTTGGCCTTCATCGCCGCGACAAAACCGGCAGGCATACCATCGAACTCGCATACGCCGGCAAGCGAACGCTCGATATCCTTGGCGCACGCTTCGGACACAGTTGCCACGTGACGCTCGGCGGCCTTGGCACGGGCCTCGCGCTTGGGATTGGGCTGACCCGCTCGGTTGGACCTGCGGTTACGGTTCCTGTTGTCGACGTCTGCCATAAGTGGTCACCTTTCCTGTCGCTGCCGCTATCGGCTTTTCCCATCCATGATACCCCGCCGAGTACAAAAAAGACGGCCCCGAAGGACCGCCTTTCGCATCGATTTACACGCACGGCAAGCACCGCCGCAATTCGCCACTAGTCGCGACGGCCGAGGATGTTCAGAATGCGCAGGAACACGTTGATAATATCCACGAACAGGTTAGAGGCCATGAGCACGGCGTTGGGCAGCGTAGGCGGCACCGTCGTGGCAACATAGGTGTCGTAGCCAATAAAGCCGGCGAACACCACGATCACGATCAGGTCGGTGATGGTCTGTGAGACGCCCATGAACATCAGCACGATCTCAACCAGAATAGTGGCGAGCAGAATGCCAAAACCGATGCCATATACGCGCTGGAAAAACTTGGGGAACGTCACGCCCAAGGCGCCAAAGACAAAGGTGATGGCGGCCGTGGCGATAAAGGCAGTGTTGATGGTGGGCAGGTCGTAGTTGGCAAGGCCAAACGACGCGGTCAGGCCAAAGGTGCTCGCAAAGATTACGTAGCCCACAAGGGACAGGCCCACGGACTGCTTGCTGGCGGCGGCCGACATCATGACCATGCCGACGATGGTCAAAATAAATGAGCCAAAGACCAGCGGCAAAGCGGCGCCGCTCATCATCATGCGCGCAAACGACATGGTGCTCGTAAAGTAAGCACCGACGCCCATGGCGCAAAAGCCCAAAAAGATCAGGGCAGACATGGCAAGATTATACGCACGCGGCGACATCTCCTTGGCACGGCTTGCGCCGGTTTCGATGGGGCCGTTCTGATAGCCCTGAATATCGTTCATAATTTCGTCCTTTCAAAAGCGCCGCGACAGCGCAGTAGCTGACAAGATTCCTGTCATTGTACCCGAATGCCGTACGTCCTTACCTACGGCGCTCGCCCTCAAGCGTACGATCAAAGGCCCAGACCCACCAACGCATCACGTGTGCCTGCGAGCCGTCTGCCCGCTCGCGCGTCTGGTCCTCCAGATACAACTCGGTCGCGTGCCCGCCAAAACGCACCTTATATGTTGCCGTACGGATGCCGTGGACCATCAGGCCAAACCCGGTGGTCGAGATAATTTCGTCGATCGTAAAACAACGGCCGTCGACCCAGCAGACGGTGACCGGCACGACCTGTCCGCCCGCGAGGATGCGGGCCACGACGTCCACATACTGCTTGTGCACGCGCCGAGTTTTGCCGTCTGTCTGTCGATATTCCATGCCTCCTATTATCGAACGCATGTTTGCATGTTGTAAAGCGAACAGACTGTGGTTTTGGAGTGTCGTAGTAATCGCACGTGTCCGCATGGCGTGTTAGCAAAAAGAACACCCGCGGTCAACAGGGCTAATATTCAATTTTAGTGCCAAAAAGTTCACTTCTCCCATCAGAACTCGGTAAAGAGACCCGCAGGAGGTGATACGATTTATCATGTTTTTGTAACGTGTCTGTAAACTTCGAGAAAGCCCATATATGGACGTAACGTTCTCAACCTTCCTCGGCCAAATTGTGTCGAACCCAGTCCTTGCCGTCACCGTGATCCTCGCGTTGGGCGCCATCTTCGTCAATGGATGGACCGACGCGCCCAACGCCATCGCGACCTGCGTCACTACGCGTTGCATGCCCGCCCGCGCCGCCATTCTCATGAGCGCCGCATTCAACTTCCTCGGCGTGCTCATCATGACGCACTTTAACGCGAGCGTCGCCAACACCATCTCACATATCGTCGACTTTGGCGGAAACAGCACCATGGCGCTCGCCTGCCTATGCGC
>JAXIZX010000288.1:0-1660 GCA_036303765.1 Collinsella sp.
ACGTTGGGGTCGACCATGCCGCAGCCCAGGATCTCGATCCAGCCGCTGTGCTTGCAGAAGTTGCAGCCCTTGCCGCCGCACACGTGGCAGCTCACGTCCACCTCGCAGCTGGGCTCGGTGAAGGGGAAGAAGTGCGGGCGGTAGCGCGTCTTGCGGTCCTCGCCAAACATGCACTTAACAAAGTAGTCGAGCGTGCCCTTAAGGTCGCCAAAGGTGATGCCCTCGTCGACGACCAGGCCCTCGATCTGGTTGAACTGCGGCAGGTGGCAGGCGTCGGCCGTGTCGGGACGGTAGACGGTGCCCGGGCAGATCATGTAGATGGGCGGCTTTTGCGACTCCATGGTGTGGATCTGCACGCCCGAGGTCTGGGTGCGCAGCAGTACGTCGGACTCGCCATGGGCATGCGCCTCGGGGTGCGCGACGCTGCCGGGGTTGTTGTCGACCACGTAGAAGGTGTCGCGGGCCGAGCGGCTCGGGTGATCCATGGGGGCGTTGAGCGCGGTGAAGTTGTAGTAGGAGGTGTCGACCATGGGACCGGACTCGACGGTGTAGCCGATGCCGCAGAAGATGTCCTCGGCCTCCTCGATGATCTGCTTGATCAGGTGCTGGTGACCGATCTGCGGACGGATGCCCGGCAGCGTGATGTCGACGGCGTCGTGCTCCAATGCGTGCTTGAGGGCGGCGGCCTTCATCTCGGTCGTGCGCTCGTCGAGCATGCCCTCGATCAGCTGGCGCATCTCGTTGGCGCGCTTGCCCATCACGGGGCGATCCTCGGGGGCGAGCTTGCCCATCATGCGCATCAGGCCGGTGATGCGGCCCTTGCGGCCGAGCAGCGCGACGCGCGCGGCCTCGAGCTTCTCGGCGTCGTCGGCGCCTGCGACGAGCTCCTTGGCCTCTTCCTCGAGTTTGACCAGATCATCAATCAGACTCATGTCTTCCCTTTCGTCTCTCGCGCATCCGCGCTCCGGGACGGCTGACGCCGCCCGATGCTGCGGATGCGCGGCCCGGTTCGGTAACAAAAAACCGCCCTCGGGCATGTGCATTGCCCAAGGACGGTTAAATTCCGCGGTACCACCTTGTTTGACCCGGCGGATGTCTGGCCCGCCGCGCCCACTCTGCGCCCCTTATCGCGAGGCTCACGGCTTCCCTACTGGGGCCTCGCTGCCGCCGGCCGCGTGCCCGTTGAGGTCGCTGCTCGGGAGTGAACGCTTGGCCCTTGCCACCGCAGGAAGGCTTGCAGCCCATGACCTTCCCTCTCTTGCCGGCGACGCGGCGGGCAAAACCCTCTCCGTCAACGCATTGGGCTATAGGATAACACATTTCGCGAGCGCATCGCCGCGTTCTGTTTTGTTCGCGCTGGGTACAAGGCAGGTAGCTGTGCAAACTGGCCGCGCACCCGCTTGCGACGCTCGGCCTGCGAGATTAAGGATACGGTATGGGAAAGAAACTCGATAAGAAGGCCAAGGCAGCCGTGGCAAAGGCCGCCAAGGGCGTCAAGGCCGCTAAAGTCGACAAGGCCGTCAAAAAGTTCCGCAAACTCGAGGGCAAGCTGTGGACTCGCGAGTACCTGCTCAAGATTGCCGAGTTCGATGGAGCGACGATTGCTCCTGCCAACGGCGCTGCCGCCCGTGCCGACGCCATGGGCACGCTTGCCGGCGAA
>JAXIZX010000289.1:0-3274 GCA_036303765.1 Collinsella sp.
CCTTGAGCAGCTCCTCGGTGATCTGCGGGTCGATGGTCCAGGTCTTGAGCACCTCGCCATGGCTGTCGCGCACGATGGATCCGTTGGAGCAGCAGGCGTCAAGCGCCAGGCCCGTAAAGCCATGCTCGCCAATCGGCAGCGTCGAGCGTCCGGTCGCGGGAACCACATGCAGGCCAGCCTTGGTCAGCTCGCGGATGGCACGGCGGATGGTCCCATCCGCCTCGTGCAGGGCGTTCAGCAGCGTTCCGTCTAAGTCACTCGCAAACATCTTGATCATGGGCACGCCTCTCCTTCGTCTGCACGATATTGTAGACGAGAACGGGCGCGCCCCAAGAGAGGCACGCCCGTCAGGCGAAAGATTGTCCTACACCGCTGAGGGGCCATGTTCGCCGGTGCGGATGCGGATAACCTCCTCGACCGGCTCGACCCAAATCTTGCCGTCTCCAACGGCACCGGTACGAGCGGCGTTGCAGATGATGTCGACAATTCCGTCGACGTGCTCGTCGGCGCAGATGAGGGTGAACTGCACCTTAGGGATCGTGTTGACAAGCAGCTCGTTGCCGCGCACGTATTCCTTCCAGCCATGCTGTGCGCCGCAGCCCTGCACCTGGTTGATAGTCATACCGCGAACATCGGCAGCAAACAGCGCGTCTTTAAGAACCTCAAGCTTTTCCTGGCGCACGATAGCTGTGATCTTTTTCATAATGAATTCCTCTCAATAATCAACGTATCCCTTTACATGAGACGCAGGTTTCCCAAGTGCCGCAGATTGCCGTGAAAGAGGAGCGAAGCGTACTTAAGTACGCGAGCGACGATTGAACGGCAAGGTGCGGTGCTTAGGGAAGCTGCTAATCGAGTCCGGAGAAAGAAGGGTAGGCGCTCTCGCCGTGCTGACTTGCATCCAAGCCCAGCGCCTCGTCGGCCTCGTCCACGCGCAGGCTGCCGCGGAACAGCGCCTTGACCACCGCGGCAATCACCAAGTCGAGCACCAGCACAATAGCGACCGTCACCACAATGCCCAGGATTTGCGAGATGAGCAGCGACATGTCACCCGTGTAGAACAGGCCGCCCTTACCGGTCCACGAAAGCTCCGGCACGCAGAACAGACCCGTGAGCACGCCGCCCAAGATGCCGCCGATACCATGGCAGCCAAACGCGTCGAGCGCATCGTCGTAGCCGAACCTGGTCTTGAGATGGCTGATGGCCAGGTAACAGACGGGAGAGACGATCAGGCCCATGACCAGCGCCGCCCACGGCTCGACAAAGCCCGCGCCCGGCGTGACCACCACAAGGCCCGCAACCAGACCGGTGCTGGCGCCCACCAGCGTGGGACGACCGGTGTGCACACGCTCGACGGCAAGCCACGAGACCATGCCCGCCGCGCTGGCCGTCACGGTGTTGAGGATGGCGAGCGCCGCCACGGCGTCGGCCTTAAACTCGCTGCCGCCGTTAAATCCAAACCAGCCAAACCAAAGCAGGCCGGCGCCCAGTGCTACAAACGGCACGTTATGCGGACGATAGCTCACCATGCCAAAACCGCGACGACGGCCGAGCATTAAGCAGAGGATCAGGCCGGTAAGACCGGACGAAATGTGCACCACGTCGCCGCCGGCAAAGTCGAGCGCGCCGATGATGTCGCCGATAAAGGAGCCCTCGCCGCCCCAAACCATGTGGGCGAGCGGCGCATAGACCACAAGCAGCCAAATGCCCAGGAAGGCCGTCATGGCACCAAACTTAACGCGGCCGGCCAGGCTGCCCGTGACGATAGCAGCAGTGATCATGGCAAACGCCATCTGGAAGGCGATGTTGATGATCTGAGGGTAGACGGCACCGTCCGCAGCATTGCCCTCGGCAGCCTGCAGCACCTGGTTGAGTACCGGCAGGCACAGCAGCTGGTCAAGGCCTCCAATAAACGGGCTGGAACCGTCGCCGCCGTAGGCCAGCGACCAGCCGGCAACAATCCACAGCACACCAACCAGGCCAATGGCGCCAAAGCACATAAGCATGGTGTTGATGACATTTTTGCGCCTGGACAGGCCGCCATAGAAAAACGCCAGGCCCGGTGTCATTAAAAACACGAGCATGGTGCAGATGAGCATAAACGTTGTCGATCCCGTATCGTACATTCGTCCCCCTTGGTCGCATGAACGTTGTCGGCGCCCATAATGCGGCGGAGGGGCAACTGGTGTAGACCAGATACGGCGTTGTTAAACGCTGCGTTGTCGAATGGAAACGGTGCCGCAATCTTGGAAACGGCGCGGCAACGGGCGCGAAACGAACGGGAAATACGCGAGCAAGGAAGCCGTGAGCGCGCCCGCCCCGCCTAGCGCCGGAACAGCTCGCGAGCTCGGTCGCGGAGATCGGTGGCCCGGATGACGCCCTCGTAGCGATTGATGCGCAAGCGCGGGAAGGCGTTAAAGAAGCGTAGGTCGCGGCGACTGAGTGACACGCTCGGCACCGGACGGCTCATGCGCTTGCCGGTACGGAGACGGGTGAGCGACGGACGGGGCACGCTCGGCGCAGCATCGGCCACGCGGCGGGCAGCGAGCGCCAGGCCGCGAGCACCATCCGAGATAAACGTCGGCATCGAAGCCTTCTCGCGCAGGGCATCGAGCGCCGCGTCGCCCAGCTCGGCCAGCCAAGCGTTAACGGCGCGACCGCGGATATGCGTCTGCGCCACCGAGTCGATCGCCGAATCGGGAATACGTTCGAGCATAGAGTCGGAGGCGTCGGCAAGCGACTCATTGATGCGATCGGCAAGGTCGGCACGCACACGCTCAAGCTGATCGGACAGGCGGCGCCAACTGGCCAACGAGCACACCGCATCGACCATCATCGCGACCGCGACGATAAAGGCGGACAGCCGCACAATCAGCACCGGCAGATGGCCAAGCAGCCCCAGCAATGCCGGCTCCACTAAACGACAAATGCACAACGCACCCAAGCCAAACGCACATGCCCAGTACAGACAGATGCGTCCGTGCAGGTTAAACGGCAGGTGCGAATAGTCCCAAAAGCGAGCGCCCGTTGTTTTTTCCAACAGCACGCCTACGCTGTACTCAATCACGCTGCATACGAGCGCTGCAGCGACAAACTGGCTCGAGGCATCCGGGATCCCGCGCAACAGCAGCCAGCAGGCAATGCCGCCCGCGCCATAGATGGGGCAGCACGGCCCCAGCAAAAAGCCACTGTTGGCAAATCGTCCGTGATTGAGCATGGCGCATACTGTCGACTCCCATGCCCAACCGCAAAACCCGTAAAAGGCAAACGAGAG
>JAXIZX010000290.1:0-3926 GCA_036303765.1 Collinsella sp.
CGATGACGTCGCTTTTCTAGATAGACTGCACCGGATGATCGACCGTTGGTCGACCGAGACGGGCACGACGGTCGATGTTGCGCTCGTCACGCGCGGCGAGGACCTGCTGGCCCGCCATGCCGCATCGCGCGCCGACATCATTCTGCTCGACATGATCATGCCGCTCGTCAACGGCATGGACACCGCGCGCGAATTGCGCCAGGCCGATACCGCCGTGCGCCTGGTGTTCCTCACCTCGTCGCCCGAGTTCGCACTGGAGTCCTACGAGGTCCGCGCTTTCGACTATCTGCTCAAGCCCGTGACTTACGAACGCCTGGCGCAGTTACTTAACGAGCTTTCGAGCATGCGCCCGGCGGCAACCGACGAGCTCGTGATCAAAACTTCCTTTGGCTACCACGCCCTGCGCCTGTCCGACATCGAATATGCCGAGGCGCGCAACAAGCACGTGGTCTTCCACCTGCGCGACGGACGCGACATCGAGGCACTCGAGTCGTTCCGCAGCGTCGAGGACCGTTTGGCGCAAAATGCCACCTTCTTTAAATGCCACCGTAGTTACCAGGTCAACTTGCGCAACATCGACCACTTTGACCGCACGGACATCGTCATGCGCTCGGGCGCTTGCATCCCGCTTTCGCGCAGCTGCAAGCAGGGATTCCAAGACGCCTACTTTGCGGTGCGCTTTGAGGGTGGGAGACACTGATGGTCTCCACGGTCGAAATGATCCTTTGGGCAATCCACCACGCCACAACGCTACTCTTTGGCGTCTTTGCCTCGGCGGCGCTGTGCGGTATCGAAATCAATCGACGCCATGCACTCGAGTTGGTGGGGGTCGGAGTCGCAACCGGCGCTGCCTTTTCGATCGCCAATGCCGTCGGCGGCGAGCTTTTCGCCCGCCAGGTATATCCGCTCGTCGTGCATCTGCCGCTCGTCATCTATTTGTGCGCGCGCTACCGCCTGAGCCCGCTGCTTGCCGTGCTCGGCATTACGAGTGCCTATCTGAGCTGCCAGTTCAGCAATTGGATGGGCATCGCCGCATTTGCCGCAACCGATTCTCAGATCGCGTACTATCTGGCGCGCATCGCGACCACACTCGCCGTCTTTGCCGTCCTGTTGCATTGGGCCGGCGACATCGGTCCGCGCTTGGCGATTAAAAGCACCACCGAGCTGGGCATCCTTTTAATCCTGCCGCTCGTCTATTACGTCTTTGACTATGCCACCAACGTCTACACCACGCTGTTCCACTCGGGCTCGGTGGTGACGGTTGAGTTTTTGGCATTTGCGCTCTGTGCCTTCTATCTTATGTTTCTTGCCGTTTACCTGCGCGAATACGAAGAAAAGGAAACCGCCGAGCGAGAGCGCTGGATGCTCGAAACCCGCGACAGCGCCGCCATCAAAGAGCTCGAGGCTTGGCGTCAATCTGGGCGCGAGCTGTCGATTCTGCGCCACGACATGCGCCACTTCCTACGCGGCCTGGCCGCTTTAATTGAGGAGGGTCACACCGACGAGGCGCTCGATCGCATCGACGAACTCTGCGAAGCCGGCGACCGCACCGCCGTACGCCGCTTCTGCGCCAACGAGACCGTAAACATCGCGCTTTCGTCATTTAACTCGGATATCAATAGAAACGGCATTACCGCCAACCTGCGCGCCGCCGTACCCGAAACCATCCACGTAGGTGACGCCGACCTGTTTAGCGTGCTCTCAAATGCCTTGGAAAACGCTATCACCGCCGCAAGCGCCGCACCCCAAGGAAAGCGATTCGTCGACTTTGACCTGCGATTAGAGGACGGCCAGCTGCTGCTGTTAGTTTCCAACACGTTTGACCGCGCGCCGCGCATGGTCGACGGCATGCCCGTGACCCGGCATGCGGGCCACGGCTTTGGCACCAGGAGCATCAAACTTGCCGTGGAGCGCATGAACGGCAACTGCCAGTTCCGCATTAACGGCGATCGGTTTGAGCTGCGCGCCGTGATGTAGGGGCTGCCGCCAGCCTCGCTACAGCGGAGCGGCTGCCGGGGTCAGCTGCTTGATGTATGCCCACATGCGCTGCTTGGCGGCTTTGTCAGCGAGTGCCGCCTCAAAGCCGTCGAGCGCGAGCACGCGGCGGCCCTGCACATGGGCGACCAAGCCGGGCTTGAGCATAGCGGTATCGAAGTCGTCGATTGCCACAAGCATGTCGGCATAGGTCTCGCGCATGGTATCGGCCGCGCGATCGTCCAGCAGCAAGACCGCCTCGGGGTCCAAGGCCTCGAGCGCCTCGCGGAACAGCTCGCACGGTAGGCCCTCGCCTGTCGCGACCGCCCCGTCACCCACGCCGGCGACGCTTGCCAGCACGCAAAAATCCTCGGGCGCGTAGCCGATGGCCCCAAGCGCCTTGCGCAACGCCGCGCCATCCGGGCCGGCGGCAAGCTCGCCACCCGAACGCTCGGCCTCGTCCAAATCGCCTTTGACTAGTACGATCGGCGAGCACGCGTTGCCCGCGATACGCACGCCGCGACCCGCGAGCGATGCGAGCTCCTGCTCGGCCGCCTGGGCGATGGCTTCTTTTTTCTGGCTTTGTGACGTGGGCATGCGCTCTCCAATCGTTTGCGTGCCCACCATTATATAAAAGAGCCGGCCGCGAGTGGTTGCTTTGCGGGCGGCTGGGTATAAGCACGGTCGTACTGAGTTTTACGCGGCCGAGCCGCGTCGCATTATGGAGGTCACCATGGCTGACATTAATCAGATTACCCCCGAGAACTTCGATTCCATCGTTAACGACAGTCTGCCCGTGCTGGTCGATTTTTGGGCACCGTGGTGCGGGCCCTGTCGATCCCTCTCGCCCATCGTTGACGAGGTTGCCGATGAGCTGGCGGGCAAGCTTGCCGTTGCCAAATGCAACGTCGACGACAACCAGGACCTGGCCATGAAGTATGGCGTCATGAGCATCCCCACGCTGGTTGTGTTTAAGAACGGCGAGGAGATTGACCGCTCGGTTGGCGCTCTGCCCAAGGCGAGGCTGCAGGCGCTGCTGGAGAAGCATCTGTAATACGCTTGTTACATGTTGCCGTCTGCCTGCCGTCCATGAGCGCTTTTGCACCGCTCGCCGGACTTCTGGATGCACCGAGTGCAACCACGGATAGTATGGTAGTCACAAACAGCCCCCAGTGAACGGGTGCGGGTCGCACAGACTCGTACCCGTTTTCTTATGCAGCTGCGCGCAGAGCGGGCGTAGTAAAATCTGAACCACTGAACTGCCCCATACAAAAGGAGATTTTCCATGCATGATGTTGGAATGAACATGAGCCAGCTTGCCATGAGCGTCAAACAGGTCGACGACACCATCGAGCTCGCTCATGAGTGGAGCCATCAGCTGCTGCATGCGACCGAGAATTTTGACATGGAGCGCATCGGCGCCAAGCTCGAGGCAGCCATGGCCGCGCTGCACGAGGCCCACGACGCACTCGAGGGCTACGAAGAGGCCATCGAGGCCGACCACAACTCCGTCGGATCCGTGAAGCTGGTGTAAAGTGGCCGAACACGAGCATGGCAGCGGGTACGAGCACGAGCATCCGCACGGGGCGGACGGTGACGCGGGCTGCCACTGTAGTGGCTCCGGCTCCGAGCTGGTCCGCTTTTCGGTTACTGCACCCGACGACCTGCTGCGCCGTTTTGACGAGCAGATCGCACGCCGCGGCGACGTGGCCAACCGATCCGAGGCCGTGCGCGACCTGATTCGCGCCTCGATCGCCAAGGAGCAGATGCGCACGCCCGATGAGCATGTTATCGGGTCGCTCACCATGATTTACGACCACCATACCGGCGACCTGACGCGCCGTCTGGACGAAGTGCAGCACGACTACACCGACGAGATCGTATCGACCATGCACGTGCATCTGGATCACCACAACTGCTTGGAGATTCTGGCGCTCAAGGGTCGCGGCGAG
>JAXIZX010000291.1:0-8410 GCA_036303765.1 Collinsella sp.
CGATATGTGAACAGCTAAAAAAGTCTGCTATACTCTTTCCCGCTGTCCCCATCGTCTAGCGGCCAAGGACGCCACCCTTTCAAGGTGGATATCGCGGGTTCGAATCCCGCTGGGGGCACCATTTGAATTGAAGAGCCCGTTACCCTCGCGGTAGCGGGCTTTTTGCTACCCATGCGCCGGGATTCGAACCCGACAGGGTGCGGAGCTGAGGAAACGCGAAGCGTTTTCCAGCGCAGCACGCAAGGAGCGAAGCGACGCAGCGAAAGCGGGCGGCGCCAGCCGCACGCGGACATCCCGCTGGGGGCACCATTTGAAATGTGAAGCCCGTTACCAATTCGGTAGCGGGCTTTTTGCTACCGATATGCCGGGATTCGGACCCGGCAGGGTGCGGATCCCGGCATCTTCCGATGGACCATGGGCAAAAAATGGCAAATATGAGTACTGTTACCGATTTAGTAACAGCGATTTCATGCCTTCAGAAATCGATTTAGACGTCAGGTGTCCTACGGCGGAAGAATTGCAGACGTTTATCGGCTAAGTACTTGGACATATGTTGCGTAACACTGCATATTTTGCAAATAAATAATGCTACAGGACTTGTGACAGTACTCATATTTGACGTTTTTTGCCCACAACCCTTTATACCTAGGCGAATCGGCGGCAAAACGGGCTTCAAAGCGTCCTTCGCAAACAAAAACCGGGGCCCGCATGATGCGGACCCCGGCTCAATACCGTGACGATATGTCAGTTACGCTCTACACGTAGAACAGGATGTCGTCGTAGGTCGGGACCGGCCAGTAGTCGGCGGCCACGATCTCCTCCATGGCATCCACGGCAGCACGCAGCGCATCCATAGCGGGAACGACCTCGTGCGCGTAGACGTTGGCCTGCTCCTGACCATCGAGGCCCTCGGCCTTCTGATGCACGGCGTCGAGCGCCTTGATGGAGTCGTTGATGGTGGTGATGCCGTTGCAGAGCTTGTTGAGCGTGTTCTGCTCGCACTGCATGGCGGCCTCGGCACCGGCGGCACGAATAGTCTCAAGGCCCTTAGCGACCTTGGTGGCATAGGCGGTAATGACCGGGCGATAGGTACGACGCGCCTCGCGAACCATCGTGGTAGCCTCGATGTTCATGAGCTTGTTGTACTTCTCGAGCTTGCAGTCGTAGCGGCACTGGGCCTCGGCCTTGGTCAGGACACCCGTCTCCTCAAAGAGCGCAATGGCCTTATCGGAAACAAAGGCAGGCAGGGCATCGGCCGTGGTCTTGTTGTTGGCAAGGCCGCGCTTCTCGGCCTCGACGGGCCACTCGTCGGAGTAGCCATCGCCGGAAAAGAGGATGCGCTGGTGGTCGGTCAGGACCTTCTTGCAGTACTCGAGCGCGGCATCCTGGAACTCATCCTCGGGCGTACCCTCAAGCGCGTCGGCGAAGGACTTGAGCGACTTGGCCACGGCGGCATCGAGCACCAGGTTGGAGTCGGAGACGTTCTGCTCGGAGCCGCAGGCACGGAACTCGAACTTATTGCCGGTGAAGGCAAACGGGGAGGTGCGGTTGCGGTCGGTGTTGTCCTGCATCAGCTTGGGCAGGGTATCGGCGCCCAGGTCGAGCACGCCGCGCGTGGCATGGACGGAAGCCTTGCCATCGATGATCTTCTCGACGACCTCGGTAAGCTGGTCGCCCAGGAAGATGGACATAATCGCCGGAGGAGCCTCGTTGGCGCCCAGACGATGATCGTTGCCGGCCGAGGCAACGGAGGCACGCAGGAGCTCCTGATAGTTATCGACGGCCTCGATCACCGCGGTGAGGAAGACGATGAACTGCAGGTTGTCGAGCGGGGTGTCACCTGGATCGAGCAGGTTCTCGGACTCGGTGCCAAGCGACCAGTTGTTGTGCTTGCCCGAACCATTGATGCCCTCGAAGGGCTTCTCGTGCAGCAGGCAGACCAAGTCGTGGCGGGAGGCGATGAGCTTCATCTTCTCCATCATGACCAGATTCTGGTCGATGGCCTCGTTGACTTCGCCATAGACGGGGGCAAGCTCATGCTGGCAGGGAGCAACCTCGTTGTGCTTGGTCTTGGCGGGAATGCCAAGCGCCCACAGCTCATCGTCCAGATCCTTCATATAGGCCGAGACGGTGGGGCGGATAGCGCCAAAGTAGTGCTCCTCGAGCTCCTGGCCCTTGCAGGGAGCGGCGCCAAAGAGGGTGCGGCCGGTAATGACCAGGTCCTTGCGCTTGCGGTAGGCGTCCTTCTTGATCAGGAAGTACTCCTGCTCGTCGCCCACGGAAGGAACGACCTTCTTGGGGGTCTTACCGAACAGCGCCAAAACGCGCTTGGACTCACGCGAGAGCGCGGTCATGGAACGCAGCAGTGGGGTCTTCTTGTCCAGGGCCTCGCCCGTGTAGGAGCAGAAAGCCGTGGGGATGCACAGGACGTCGTCCTTGATAAAGGCGGGGCTAGTGGGATCCCAAGCGGTGTAGCCACGGGCCTCGAAGGTGGCGCGCAGGCCGCCGTTGGGGAAGCTGGAGGCATCGGGCTCGCCCTGGATGAGGTTCTTGCCCGTAAACTTGGTAATGGCGGTGCCGTCGTGGTTGGGCTCCAGGAAGCTGTCGTGCTTCTCGGAAGTAATGCCCGAAAGCGGCTGGAACCAGTGCGCATAGTGCGTCGCACCCTTGGAGATGGCCCAGACCTTCATGGCATGGGCAACGGCGTTGGCCACATCCAGGTCGAGCGGCTCACCGCCCTCGAGGGTTGCAGCAAGGCGCTTCCAAATGTCCTTGGGGAGGTAGTCCTTCATGACTTCCTCAGAGAACACCATGGTCCCGAAGCGGTCAGTAAGTTCGGCCATACGGAACTCCCTTCGTATCGGCACCGCGTGAGAAGCGGTGTTGATTACTAACGAACGAGTCATAGCTTAGACTCGCCGTGTTTCCGCGACATTACCGTTATGTTGCTGTCGCGAAACCAATCAATGAGGTTACCCTATCGAGGCGGCGTTGCCACCCTCAACAGCTAATCAACTGCATAAATTGCAGACCTCTCCCCATGGTTTAAGGGTAGTCAATTTGGGATGGAGCTCTATTAACTGGTATTTTGCATCAGATACCAGTCTTTATAGTCCGTGCCTAGATTAGCCGCTCTGTTATAGAGAAAGCCGATAGCAAGGCATCTTTGATTGGTATCCCCGAATAACGAGTGAAACTCCACCGTGACACAGTGGTGCTGTAGAATCCTTACAACACATCACACTATTACGTATCTAGAGGAGCACGATATGCGCGTCGACGAGGTTTTTAAGCAGGCAGCATCCCAGGGCACCGCGCCCGTTTCGTTTGAGATGTTCCCGCCCAAGGGCGAGCTCACCCTCGACACGGCTCGCGAAGTGGCAGGCAATCTGTGCAAGCTTTCGCCGAGCTTTGTCTCGGTCACCTGCTCGGCCGGCGGCTCGGGCAACGGTGCCACCACCGCCCCCATCGCGCATATGATTTCGAGCGAATTCGACACGCCCTCGGTGGCACACCTCACCTGCGTGGGCCGCACCCACGCCGACATCGCCGCCAAGATCGACGAGTATCGCACCGCCGGCGTTGAAAACATTCTGGCCCTGCGTGGCGATCTCCCTGCCGGCGCGACCGAGGACGACAAGCCCGCCTCCGACTACGCCTACGCCCGCGACCTCATCCCCGAGCTCGTCGACGCCGGCTTTTGCGTGGGCGCCGCAGCCTACCCCGAGGGCCACATTGCCTGTGAGGATCTCAACCTCTCGGTCGAACACCTCAAGCAAAAACAGGACGCCGGCGCAAGCTTCTTTGTGACGCAGCTCTTCTTTGATAACGAGTGCTTCTACCGCTTCCGCGAGCTTGCCGACAAGGTCGGCATCACCGTGCCCATTACCGCGGGCATCATGCCGTTTATGGGCAAGTCCCAGATCAGCCGCATGGTCTTTATGTGCGGCGCGTCGCTGCCCTCCCCCGTCATCAAGATTCTCGCCAAGTACGAGAACGACCCCGAGAGCCTGCAGGCAGCCGGTGTAGATTATGCCGCCCGCCAACTTTGCGACCTCAAGGAGCACGGCGCCGACGGCCTGCACCTGTACACTATGAACCGTCCTGCGATCGCCGCGACCATTATGGAGCGCCTGGGGTAATGGAAAAACCGCACATCGATACAACCGCTGTCGAAGTGCCGGCCGACCTTGCGTCGCCGGCGCTTTACCGTGTCGATGCCGCGCACCATCCCCGTGTCGACCGTGCCGAGATGCTGCGGTATCTGGGTTACGGCGGCCAGCAGATTGAGCCCGAACTGTCACGACGTATTGAGCTTGTCGTTGAACGTCTGGAACTGGACATTGAGCCCCGTGGCGTGCGCCGCGTGTTTGCCGTCGATGCCACGGGCGTGGACGAACAAAGTGAGCCTTGCATTCGCTTGGTCGGCACCAACGTTGAGCTGCGAGGTCGCGATATCTATCGACATCTCAAAGATGCCCGCTTTGCCGCGCTCATGGCATGTACCCTCGGCATGGACGCCGAGCGTCGCCTGCGCACCACGGGAGCCCAACATCCCCTGGAGGGCGCCGTGCTCGACGCCGCGTGCTCCGCTTACGTAGAAGCCGCCGTTGAGCAAATGGACCAGCAGGTCAAGACGGACGCCGCCGCACACGGGCTCGCCGGCAACTGGCGCTTTAGTCCCGGCTACGGCGACTGCCCGCTCTCGGCCCAGCGCTCGATCGTCAATGCGCTCAACGCCACGCGGCTCATCGGGCTTACCGTCACACCCACCAGCCTGCTCATGCCCACCAAAAGCGTGACCGCGGTGATCGGCCTATTCGACGGCGAAGTCCACGACGCCCAGAGCCGCCCCACCTGCAATATCTGCCGCATGCGCGAGCACTGCCGCTTCCGCGCCGCCCACACCACCTGCTATTCCAGCCATTAGGAGCCCTCGATGTTTACTCCGCTTATCACTCATGATTCTGACGGCACTGCATTGGCGGCACCCGTTGATGCCGCACGTCGCAACGGTGCCACGTACAAGACGCGCACGATCGGCGATCTGCGCATTAAGGACGATCGCTTGCGTGCGGCCATCGAGGGCACGGGACACCTGCTGTTCGACGGCGGCATGGGCACCATGTTGCAAGCGGCCGGCATGAAGGCCGGCGCCCTGCCCGAGCTGCTCAACTTTGAGGAGCCCCAGGTTATCACCGATATCCAACGTCAATATGTCGAGGCTGGCTGTGACGTGATCACCGCCAACACCTTTGGCGCCAACGCCCACAAGCTCGACGGTGCTGCCACCGTGGCAGACGTCTTTGCCGCGGCCGTCACCTGCGCCCGCGAGGCCGGCGCCCGCTACGTCGCCGGCGATATCGGCCCCATCGGCGCGCTGCTTCGCCCCCTGGGTACTCTGAGCTTCGACGAGGCCTACGACCTCTTTGCCGAGGAAGTGCGCGCCGGCGTCGCCGCGGGTGTGGACCTCTTTATTATCGAGACCATGACCGACCTGGCCGAGATCAAGGCGGCCGTCCTCGCCTGCCGCGAGAACTCCGACCTGCCCGTCTTTGCCACCATGACCTTTGAGGAAGACGGTCGCACCTTCCTGGGCACGAGTCCCGAGGTTGCCGCCATCACGCTCGATGCCATCGGCGCCGACGTTTTGGGCATCAACTGCAGCCAAGGACCGGCCGAGCTCCGAGGACTCGCCGCACGCATGCTCACCGTTACCGACAAACCCGTTATGGTGCAGGCCAATGCGGGACTCCCCCATGTGGACGACGACGGCAACACCGTCTTTGATATCCAAGCCCCCGAATACGCCAAGGCCGTCGCCGGCATGATCGAGGACGGCGTGAGCGTCGTGGGCGGCTGCTGCGGCACCACGCCGGCGCACATGGCAGCGCTGCGCACGCTTATCGATAACCACACGCCCAGTTCGCGCCACCGCAAGCCCAGCATGTCGGTCACAAGCGCCCAGACCGTGGTGGACCTCCCCTGCGATGGCCACAAGATCGCTGTCATCGGCGAGCGCATCAACCCCACCGGCAAAAAGCGCCTGCAGCAGGCCCTGCGCAACGGCGACCTGGACTACGTCGTGAGTCAGGGCATCAGCCAGCAGGAACAGGGCGCCGACATCTTGGACGTCAACGTGGGCCTGCCCGAGATCGACGAGGTCAAGATCATCCAACAGGCGACCGAACAGCTCCAGGGCTCCACGCTCCTGCCGCTGCAGATCGACTCCACCGACCCCGCCGCTGTCGAGGCCGCCGTGCGCCGCTACGCCGGCAAGCCCATCATCAACTCGGTCAATGGCAAGCAGCAGATCATGGATGAGATCTTTCCGCTGGTCGCCCACTACGGCACCAACGTTGTCGGCCTTACGCTCGACGAAGGCGGCATCCCCGATACCGCCGAGGCCCGCTTCGCCATCGCCGAGCGCATCGTGGCCGAGGCCGCCCGCTACGGCATCGGCCCGGACCGCATCCTCATCGACTGTCTGGTCATGACCGCCTCGACTAATCAACGCCAGGCTGAGCAGATCCTACGCGCCATGTCCCTGTGCAAGGAGCGTCTGGGCGTCAAATGCGCGCTCGGCGTGTCGAACATCAGCTTTGGCCTGCCTGCCCGCCCGCTGCTGGGCTCGGTCTTTTTGGCCGCCGCCTTTGGCGCGGGCCTGGACGCCCCCATCATGAACCCGGGCTCCAAGCGCTTTATGGATACCGTCTACAGCTATCGCGTGTTGAGCGTTGAGGACGAGGGCTCGACCGGATACATCGAGCGCTATGCCGGCTGGACCGATCCGTACAAGATCGCCGCCAACCCGGCAGCTGCTCAGGCAGTATCGACCGACGCTGTGCCCGCTGCTGGCACCGCCGGCACCGACGACCCGATTCGTCGCATGGTCGTCTCGGGCCGCAAAGGCGAGATCGCTGCCGAGACCGAGCGTCTGCTGGCAGACCACGACGCCATGGACCTCATCAACAATCACTTTATCCCCGCCCTCGACGAGGTCGGAGTCCTCTTTGACCAGGGCAAGTTCTTCTTGCCGCAGCTTATGGCCTCGGCCGAGGCCGCGCGCGTGGGCTTCGATACCATCAAACGCCTGATGCCCGCCGGCGAGATTGCCGACAAGGGCAAGATCTGCGTGGCCACCGTCAAGGGCGACATCCACGATATTGGCAAGAACATCGTCAAAATGCTGCTCGACAACTACGGCTACACCGTCTTTGACCTGGGCCGCGACGTCGATCCGCAGGAGGTACTCAAGACCGTCAAGGAGCGCGATATCAAACTCGTCGGCCTCTCGGCGCTTATGACTACCACGGTCGTCGCCATGGAGGAGACCATCAAGCTGCTTCATTCCGAGGTGCCGGGCGTCAAGATCATCGTGGGCGGCGCCGTACTCACCCCCGAATACGCCAAGCAGATCGGCGCGGACTACTACGCCAAGGACGCCGCCGAGAGCGCGCGCATCGCCGAAGAGGTCTTTGGGCAGTAACACAACGGAAACAACCGAGCACCAAAACGTGCCGCATGCGCCACTTGGCACGTGCGGCACGTTAGAATAGATAAGATTATGCTCGTTTTGGCAGATAGGAGCGCAAGGATGGCGATCACGCCCGCAGAAATCGCGGAAACCCGCGGCATGGTTGAGGAACAGAACCTCGACATCAGGACCATCACCATGGGTGTTTCGCTCATGGGTTGCGGTGACGAGAACCTCGACCGCATGTGCACGAAGATCTACGACCACGTGACGCACACGGCTGAGCATCTGGTCGAGACCGCCGAGAACCTCGAGCGCGAGTACGGTATCCCCATCGTCAACAAGCGCGTCTCCGTCACCCCGGTGGCGCAGATCGCCGCGTGCTGCAAGGATGAGGACCTCACCCCCATCGCGCATGCCCTCGACCGCGCGGCCGAGACCCTCGGCATCGATTACCTGGGCGGCTTCTCCGCACTCGTCCAGAAGGGCATCGGCGACGCCGATCGCCGCGTCATCCAGTCCATCCCGCAGGCGCTCGCTACCACCAGCCGCGTCTGCTCCAGCGTCAACGTCGCCAGCCTGCGCGCCGGCATCAACATGGACGCCGTGCTTATGGCCGCCCAGACCATCATCGACGCCGCTAAGCTCACGGCCGACCAGGACTCCGTCGGCGCTTCCAAGTTTGTCTGCTTTGCCAATATGGTTGAGGACTCCCCGTTTATGGCGGGCGCCGTCCACGGCGGTGGCGAGGCCGACGCCGTCATCAACGTAGGCGTTTCGGGCCCCGGCGTTATGGCCGCAGCCCTGGAGACGCTGCCCGATTCCGCATCGATGATGGAGGTCGCCGAGAAGATCAAGCAGACCGCCTTTAAGATCACCCGTGCCGGCGAGCTCATGAGCCGCGAGGCCGCCCATCGCCTGGGTGTCGAGAAG
>JAXIZX010000292.1:0-1975 GCA_036303765.1 Collinsella sp.
ATCCGGTGGGTCTTAAAGCTCAGCAGCGTGCCGTCGATATCGAAAAACGCGGCTTTGATCATTCTCGCCTACTCCTCGCCCTCGAGCTTTTCGCTCGCCTCGAGCCACGCCATCTCCAGCTCGTCCATGGCAGCGTGAGCCTCGTCGATCTTTGCCTGCTGCTCGCCGAGCGCCGTGTAGTTGGTGGGATCGACTTGGGCCATCGCGGCCTCGGCCTCCTCCACGCGGGCGCGCTGCGTCTCCATCTTGCGCTCGAGCGAACTCACCTCGCGGCGGAGCTTCTGGCGCTCGGCGTTGGACAGGCCGTTGGGCTGACCGCTCGACTTGGGCTTTTCGGCCGCAGCTGCCGCGGCACCGGTGTCGAACGTGCCGGTCTTGGCGCTCGGCGCGCCCACGGGCTCGCCCTCGGCGGTAGCGTTGCACAGGCGCAGGTACTGGTCCACGCCACCGGGCATATGCGTCAGGTGGCCGTCGAGCAGCGCCCACTGCTGGTCGGTCACGCGCTCCATCAAAAAGCGGTCGTGCGTCACCAGGATCAGCGTGCCGGGCCAGCCGTCCAGCAGGTCCTCGACAATCACGAGCATGTCGGTATCCAGGTCGTTGCCCGGCTCGTCCAGGATGAGCACGTTGGGCTCGTCCAGAATCGTCAGCAACAGCGACAGGCGACGGCGCTGGCCGCCCGAAAGATCGCCGATGCGGCTCCAGAGCTGCTGCGTCGTAAAGCCCAGACGCTCGCAGAGCTTCTCGGGCGAAGTCTCCTTGCCGTCGATGACGTAGTACTTCTTATAGTTGCCGAGCACCTCGCGGATCGTGTCGCCCATGTAGGGCTTGAGCTCCTCGAGCTGCTGCGACAGCACGCCAAAGCGCACTGTCTGGCCAATCTTCACGCGGCCGCGCGTGGGTTCAATCTTGCCCTGGATCACGTCGAGCAGCGTCGACTTACCGGCGCCGTTCTCGCCCAAAAGGCCATAGCGGTCGCCCGCGCCGATGAGCCAGGTCACGTCGGAGAGCACCTGCTTGGGTGCGCCATCGGTATCCGCATAGCCGGCGTCCACGTCGATCACGTCGATGACCTGCTTGCCCAGGCGGCTCACCGCCAGGCGCTTGAGCTCCAGCTCGTCGCGCACGGGCGGCACGTCGGCGATGAGTTCGCGAGCGGCATCAACGCGAAACTTGGGCTTGGTGGAACGCGCCTGGGCACCGCGGCTCAGCCACGCGAGCTCCTTGCGCGCCATGTTGCGACGGCGCTCCTCGGTAACGGCGGCCATGCGGTCGCGCTCCACGCGCTGCAGGATGTATGCCGAATAGCCGCCCTCGAAGGGATCGACCTGGCCGTCGTGGACCTCCCACATGCTGGTGCAGACCTCGTCCAAGAACCAGCGGTCGTGCGTGACCACGAGCATGGCACCCTGGCCGCGCTGCCAGCGGGCCTTTAAGTGACGCGCGAGCCAGTTGATGGTGCGCATATCCAGGTGGTTGGTGGGCTCGTCGAGCATGAGCACGTCGTAATCGCCGATCAGCAAGCGCGCGAGGTCCACGCGACGGCGCTGACCGCCCGAAAGCTCGCCCACCGTGCCCTCCCAGGGCACATCGCTGATGAGGCCGGCGAGGATCTGGCGCGTGCGGGGGCTCGACGCCCACTCGTACTCGGGGGCGTCGCCCACAACGGCATGATGCACGGTATCAGTATCGACCAGGTTGTCCTTTTGGCCGAGCAGACCGATCGTCGTGCCGCGGCGGTGCGTCACGCGTCCGTCATCGGGCTCCAGCGTGCCGGCGAGCACGCTCAGCAGCGTCGACTTGCCGTCGCCGTTTTTGCCGACAATACCAATGCGGTCGCCCTCGCCCACGCCGAGCGTCACGCTATCGAAAATATGCTTGGTGGGAAACTCTAGGCTGACGGAATCGCATCCCAAAAGAATCGCCATATGCCCTGCTCCTTCGTAGAAATTCAACGTTGTCCATGATAGCAGCG
>JAXIZX010000293.1:0-3179 GCA_036303765.1 Collinsella sp.
AAACTGATCGAGCCACTGCAAAAAGGGCCAGGGGCTGCGGTCGCTCTGAGGAAAATACCGGTCCAGCAGTACCACGTCCCAAGCGAGCATGACGCCGTAGCCCAGAGCAAGTGACGCCAACCGGCCCTCGACCGGCGGCAGTCCCAGCGCCAGCGCGGCCAGGGCGCACAGGCACGCCACGCCAATGGCAGCCGAAAAGCTGCACAGGATGCCGCGGTAATCCTTGATGGCCGTGAGGTAGCTCATGCCGTTCCAGTTGACGATCATAATGTTGAACAGCCACAGGCACAGCAGCCCCTGCAGCAGCGTGGCACCCGAGAACAGCAAAAAGACGCCGTAGAGCACCGTGCCCGCAACGAGCATGATGGCGTTGGAGCCCCAAAACGAAGGCAGGATCTCATCCTCGCGCTCGGCAAACAACATATCAGCCAAAAAGCGCGTGACCGGCATGGAGAAAAAACTCGTGAGCAAAAGCGAGGCCAGCAGTGTGTAGGTCACCATGCACACCAGCAGATCCTGGTTGGCACGGCCCACACCCCACAGACCGCACAGCACCAAGATACCCACCTGGAGCAGCACGCCCAACAGCATGGGACCCGTGCACACAATGCCGGCGTAGCCGTAAGCACGCATCGTGGCAAACAGGCCCTTGCGCCTAAACAGGCGCTTGAGCTCAAAACCAATTCCGGCCACCGGCTACTCCCCCTCTCTGGGCAGGTTAAACGCACACGCCGTCTCGTCGTACAGCGCGCGATAGTTGGCGAGCATCTGCTCGTGCAAAAAGTACGTGGCAACGCGACGCTGCCCGCGCTCCCCCATCTCAATGCGACGGGCGCGGCTCACGCACATGCGCTCCATGACATCAGCCAGGCCCTTGCGATACATGGGCGGCGTCACAAAACCCGCCACGCCAAAGTCGTCGCCCGGGGCGCCTTCGAGCAGCTCACGGCAGCAGCCCACCTCGGTCGTCACGCAGGGACGACGCGCTGCAAGCGACTCCAGCACGCTAAGCGGCTGGCCCTCGGAGATGCTCGTCAAAATGGTAAAGTCGAGCTTTTCCATGTACTCGACCACGTTGACGCGACCGGTAAAGATCAGGTCGCGCACGCCCAGGGTATCGACCAGCGCGTGGCACTCGGCGTCGTACTCTTCGTCGTCCACGCCGCCCATGATGTGCAGGCGCACCTTGGGCAGGCGCTCGTGCAACTCAAAGAAGGCATAGATCATGGTCTTGACGTCCTTGATGGGCGCCAGGCGCACCACAGCGCCAATGTCCACCCAGCCGTCATCGGGCTTTAAGGGAATGTCCTTAAAGCGGTTGAACTGGATGCCGTTGGGGATGACCAGGCATTTGTCCGCATCGCAGCCCATATCGATCTGCGTCTTGCGGGCGTTATGGAACAAACTCGTCACGCGGAAGGCGCGGCGGTAGATCTCCTCCGAAAGCAGGTAGAAAAAGCGGATCCAGCGGTCCTTAAACGACGGCACCACCCAATCGGCGCGAATGATCTCTTCCTCGCGCTCGCGGGTATAGATGCCATGTTCGGTCAGCAGCACCGGCGCATGGCGAACGCTTGAGCCCAGGCAGGCGAGCAGGCCACCGTAGCCGGTCGAGATGGCGTGGTACACATCGGCCACCGGCACCTCGCTGCCCAACAGGTAGAGCACGGGAAGCAACATGGAGCGCATGGTGTGGAAAGCATCGGCAAAGGGCGTGTAGGGGTACTCGGCCAGGCACACGTCGCGAAAGATATCCATAAACGTGCGGCTCTGCAAAAACGAGAGCGGATGCACGCGACGGCGGTGGAAGATATCAAATAACACGTCCCAGTCTGGATTGGAGAGCGACACCAGACGTCGTAGCGCCTCGCGCTCACGGTCGTTAAAACTGGCTTCGTGCTGCTCGCCCGAAAGCCGCAGGGCATCGTCCAGGAACACCTCGTGCACCTCGACCACGTTGCTGGGCAGCTCGTAGACAAATTTGCCGCGGTCGGCAGCATGCGCGCCAATCACCCACAGCACGAACTCGTGCTCGGGCATGGCCTGGATATAGCCATGCATCCAGGTAGATACGCCGCCGTGCACATAGGGGTAGCAACCCTCGAGTACCAAGCAGATTCTCATCTGTCGCCACCCTCCTTGCGCTCGATCGTCAGGGTCTTATCATTTGCCTTGAGCAGATACAGATTGCCCGTAAGGTGCGTTAGTTCGCCACCCGTCACCGCACCTGGCTCGCCATTATTGGCGCGGAACATGAGCCACGCCTCGTCGTGGAAATTGCCCAGACTGAGCGTCCAGGCATCCGCGCTGGTATCCATGCCCACCGTCACCGACGAAAAGCGCTGGATGGCGCCCGAGCATTCCGAGCCGGTCTGGCGACGCAGGCCGGGCGCAAACTTGGTAAGCCAGTCCAGGTAGTCGGTCAGGCCGCCCTTGTAGACCTCCCAGCCCTCCGTAGCGCCGCGATCGGGGTCCAAAAGGTCGTCCGGGTGCATAAAGTGCGTGCTTACGTAGTGCATGTTGAGCTCGGATACGGCAGCCAGGCGCATATAGGAATCGTTGACCATGCCGCCCGAAACAATACGTGGCTGCTCCACAATGCCATCGCTCGCCACGCCAAACTCCTGAACGTAGGGCAGATCGGTGCCATCCTCAAAATACGTACTGGCGATGGTCTTAATGCGCGGAACGTCGGTGCCGATAAGCTTGCGCGCACGGGCCGAAAGGATATTTGACGGCGGCACGTAAACCGAGCCGTGCGCGTTGGGCAGCACCTCGTCCTGGAAAGCGATAAGCTCGTTGAGCGATGCGACGAGCGTTTCCTTGTTCTTCCAGGTCTTGTAGTCATACAGCGTGCCGTAATCGGTATCCCAGAGCGCCAGAGGCTGATGGTTGTAGCCGTGAAAGCCCAGCTCTCCGCCCATCTGCAGCAGCATGCCGCCAAAGTAGCGAAACTGCGTGGTATCGGCCTGGCGCGCAGGCTCGGTCTGGTTGACCGCGTCCTCGTAGTTTTCGATCATCACGCCGGTATAGCGAATGCCGTATTTTTGCGCGAGCTTTTGCAGATCGGGCCACCAGACCTTGGTGTAAAAATCCGCAATGGAAAGGCCGTAGTCACGCTTGATATAAGTACCATCGCCCGAGGGCACGGGGCTAGGAAAGTCGTCCAAATAGAACAC
>JAXIZX010000294.1:0-5308 GCA_036303765.1 Collinsella sp.
CGGTCCAAAAGACCAAAGGACCTGCGGATACTTGAACGATTGGGAGTTTGCCCGAGTGGTTAATGGGGACGGGCTGTAAACCCGTTGGCTCTGCCTACATAGGTTCGAATCCTATAGCTCCCACCCGTCAAGTGCCTGTATAGCTCAGTCGGTAGAGCACTTCGTTGGTAACGAAGAGGTCACCAGTTCAAGTCTGGTTGCAGGCTCCATCCGGCGGTGTAGCTCAGTTGGTTAGAGCACACGGTTCATACCCGTGGCGTCACTGGTTCGAATCCAGTCACCGCTACCATAGGTAACACGGTGGCTTCTCAATAGTATGTTGAGAGGCCACTATGGTATAAAGGCAAAGTCCCGTCCGGGGACGACCTGTTAAGAGGAGGGCTTTATGGCCAAAGAGAAGTTTGAGCGCACTAAGCCGCATGTTAACATCGGCACCATTGGTCACGTCGACCACGGCAAGACCACGCTGACCGCTGCCATCACCAAGGTTCTCTCCGAGACCGAGGGCTGCAAGGCTGACTTCACTGCGTTCGAGAACATCGACAAGGCTCCCGAGGAGCGCGAGCGCGGCATTACGATTTCCGTCTCCCACGTTGAGTACGAGACCGCTGCCCGTCACTACGCTCACGTTGACTGCCCGGGCCACGCTGACTACGTCAAGAACATGATCTCCGGCGCTGCTCAGATGGACGGCGCTATCCTGGTCATCGCTGCTACCGACGGCCCCATGGCTCAGACCCGCGAGCACATCCTGCTCGCCCGTCAGGTCGGCGTTCCCTACATCGTCGTCTTCCTGAACAAGTGCGACATGGTCGACGATGACGAGCTCATCGACCTCGTCGAGATGGAGACCCGTGAGCTCCTCTCCGAGTACGATTTCCCCGGCGACGACATCCCCGTCATCCGTGGCTCCGCTCTGGGCGCTCTCGAGGGCGACGCCAAGTGGATGGACGCCATTCGCGAGCTCATGAAGGCCGTCGACGAGTACATCCCGACGCCTGCTCGTAACAACGACCTCCCGTTCCTGATGGCCGTTGAGGACGTTATGACCATCTCCGGCCGTGGTACCGTTGCTACTGGCCGTGTCGAGCGCGGTGAGCTCAAGCTCAACGAGCCCGTCGAGATCGTCGGCATCAAGGATACCCAGAACACCGTCGTTACCGGTATCGAGATGTTCCGTAAGTCCATGGACTTCTGCGAGGCTGGCGACAACGTCGGTCTGCTGCTCCGCGGCATCAAGCGTGAGGACATCGAGCGCGGCCAGGTTCTCTGCAAGCCCGGTTCGGTTACCCCGCACACCAAGTTCACCGGCGAGATCTACGTTCTGACCAAGGAGGAGGGCGGCCGTCACACCCCGTTCTTCGATGGTTATCGTCCTCAGTTCTACTTCCGTACCACCGACGTTACCGGTACGGTCAAGCTCCCCGAGGGCACCGAGATGGCTATGCCTGGTGACCACATCACCATCGAGGGCGACCTCATCCACCCGATCGCCATGGAGGAGGGCCTGCGCTTCGCTATCCGCGAGGGTGGCCACACCGTCGGTTCGGGCATCGTCTCCACGATCATTGAGTAAATTAGCTCTTTGATATAGCTGACTTAGAGAACCCGGCACTTATATGGGTGCCGGGTTCTTTTCTGCAATGGATATTGAGCCGTTGCTGGTGTCGAGAGGATCGATAATGGTCCTGGATGCACCGTCGATTAGCTCTCGATGGCTTCATTGATGTGTTCCAAATATGAATGGATCCACCGAGAACCAATTGACTCGAGGTTTTCATTGACAGCACTTACGTGGAGCTGATAAAGTAACAACTCGTGCCCGTACGGGGCGGAAATGAAAGGTTCAGGATACATGCGTACTCTAGTTACTCTTGCGTGCACTGAGTGCAAGCGCCGCAACTATACGACCACCAAGAACAAGTCGACCATGCCTGATCGTATGGAGATCAAGAAGTATTGCCCCTGGTGCCGTCACCACACGCTGCACAAAGAGACTCGCTAGTCTCTAGTCACATACGCCAGTAGTTCAATTGGTAGAGCATCGGTCTCCAAAACCGAGTGTTGAGGGTTCGAGTCCTTCCTGGCGTGCCAGTCATTATTCCGTAAGCTCCCACTTGGGGGCTTACGGTTTACTCATGTATAAGCGCATTGCGCGGAGGTAACCCAAATGGCCAACAAGAAGAACAAGAAGAAGGCTCAGCAGCAGGCGACTGCCAACAACGCTGCCGCCAACTCCAAGGTTGAGGCCAAGAAGGCCGTTGCCAAGAAGAACGAGAAGGCTGCGAAGTCCAAGAAGAACGAGAAGCCTGGTTTCTTCGCCCGCACCAAGAAGTATTTCGCTTCGGTCAAGTCCGAGATGAAGCGTGTCACGTGGCCCGATAAGAAGGAGCTCGTGAACTACTCGGTCGTCGTTTGCGCTTCTCTGATCGTCGTCGGCGTCGTCATCGCTCTGCTCGATGCTGGCTTTGGCGAGGCTCTTGCTCTGTTCTCTGGATTGAGGGGCTAAACCATGTCTAAGCGTTGGTACGTCGTTCACACTTACTCTGGATACGAGAACCGCGTTAAGTCCGATCTCGAGCATCGCATCGAGACTATGGGCATGCAGGACCGTATCTTTGATATCGAGATTCCTATGGAGCGCGTCACCGAGATTAAAGAGGGTGGCAAGCGTGAGACCAAGGATTCCAAGATCTTCCCGGGTTATGTCCTGGTCCGCATGGAGATGGATGACGATGCTTGGACGTGTGTTCGTAACACGCCTGGCGTCACCGGTTTCCTAGGCGGCAACGGCAAGCCCGCTCCGCTTTCCCGCGACGAGTACAACAAGATGACTCGTCGTCCCGGTAAGGGCGATTCGCCCAAGCGCACCTCGGTTGATATTCAGGTCGGCACGTCCGTCCGCGTCACCGATGGCCCGCTTACCGACTTTGATGGCAAGGTCTCCGAGGTTAACACCGAGGCTGGCAAGCTCAAGGTCACGCTGATGATCTTTGGCCGCGAGACGCCGGTCGAGCTCGACTTTAACCAGGTCGCTGTCATCGCTTAAGTTTTCGTCCGTTCGCGCGAGCGTGCTTCTTCTGTGACTGCTCATCTCAGGAGTGCTTCTAACACGTGCGTGCTTACGATATAGCAAGTACTTCACACTCGTGATTCGAAAGGAATGACCATGGCTGAGAAGAAGGTTGCCAACGTCATTAAGCTCCAGATTCCTGCTGGTGCAGCAAACCCCGCTCCTCCCGTCGGCCCCGCCCTGGGCGCTGCTGGCGTTAACATCATGCAGTTCTGCCAGGCCTTTAACGCCGAGACGCAGGACAAGAAGGGTGACATCATCCCCGTTGAGATCTCTGTCTACGAGGACAAGTCCTTCTCCTTCATCACCAAGACCCCGCCGGCGGCTCACCTTATCAAGAAGGAGCTGAACCTCAAGTCTGGTTCCGCTAAGCCCCAGGCTGACAAGGTTGGTCAGCTCTCCCAGGAGCAGCTCACCAAGATCGCCGAGATCAAGATGCCGGACCTCAATGCCAACGACATTGACGCCGCCAAGAAGATCATCGCCGGTACCGCCCGTTCCATGGGCGTCACCATCGCTGAGTAGCGATTGCTTATGGTAACGGCGGGTGCTCCGACCGGGGCGCCCGTTAAATGTGTGCAATAGGGCACACGATACGATGTGGGAGGGCTCACGCCCGTTTAACCACAGGAGGTAATGCACATGGCTAAGCATGGTAAGAGCTATAACGCCGCTGCCGAGAAGATCGACCGCGCCACGCTCTACACCCCCCTTCAGGCTGCCAAGCTCATCAAGGAGCTCGACACCGCCAAGTTCGACGAGACCGTCGAGGCCCACTTCCGTCTGGGCATCGATACTCGTAAGGCTGACCAGAACATCCGTGGTTCCATCTCCTTGCCCCACGGCACCGGCAAGACCGTTCGTGTTGCCGTCTTCGCCGAGGGCGAGAAGGCCCGCGAGGCTGAGGCTGCCGGCGCCGACATCATCGGTTCCGACGAGCTCGTCGCCCAGATTCAGAAGGGCGAGATCAACTTCGACGCCGCTATCGCTACGCCGAACATGATGGCCAAGGTTGGCCGCATCGGTAAGATCCTTGGTCCCCGTGGCCTCATGCCGAACCCCAAGCTCGGCACCGTGACCATGGACGTCGCCAAGATGGTCTCCGAGCTCAAGGCTGGCCGCGTTGAGTACCGCGCCGACCGCTACGGCATCTGCCACGTGCCCCTGGGCAAGAAGTCCTTCTCTGAGCAGCAGCTCGTCGAGAACTACGCTGCCCTGTACACCGAGATTCTGCGCGTCAAGCCCTCTTCTGCTAAGGGCAAGTACGTCAAGTCCATCTCCGTGTCTTCCACCATGGGCCCTGGCGTCAAGGTCGATCCCGCTGTCCAGCGTGACTTCCTGGCTGAGTAACTGCTAGTTACTGCCTGAGTACATCAAGCATTGCTAAAGAAACCCGGTTCTGCCTTGTGCAGGACCGGGTTTCTTGCTATCGCGTCAAAACCACCATAAAGGGGACAGTGTCCCCTTTATGGTGGTTACCAGGGTGTTCTGGCTGTTGAAGACTCGATGGCTTCGTGGCGTTTGAGCTCGCGGCGCATGGTTTGTGAGTTGAGCCAAGCTGCTTGCCAGCCGCGGATGGGGTAGTGCGTCTGGTCGAGCTCAAACTGCGTATAGCCGCAGGCGTTGATGATCGTCGCTCCACACACATGCTGACGCTCGCGCTGAAAATCGCAACCGTAGCTTTGGTGCACATGCCCGTGCACCATGTAGTCGGGATTCCAGGATTCGAGTGCTGTGTTAAAACACTCGAATCCTCGATGCGGCAGATCGTCCAGATCACCCATACCGGCGGCGGGTGCATGGGTAAGCAGAATGTCGCACCCGCCGACCATCCTAACCTTACGCGACAGCTTACGCATGCGCTTGGACATCTCGCGTTCGGTGTACATGTTGGCGCCGTCGCGATAACGCATGGACCCGCCAAGGCCCGCAATGCGAATCCCCCGGTACGTGTACACGCTGTCTTCTACGCAGATACATCCGCCCGGTGCATGACGTGCGTAGCGGTCATCGTGGTTGCCGCGCACGTAGATGAGCGGTTTGTTGATGACCGTAACCAAAAACTCAAGATAGTCCGGGTCCAGATCGCCGGCGGACAAAATCAGGTCGACTCCCTCAAAGCGTTCCTTGCGAAAGCACTCCCAAAGGCATCGTTCTTCGGTATCGGCTATGGCAAGGATTTTCATAGGGCAGGGACTTTCGGCTCATCGTCGAGCTGCGGAATGGTGCCTACCA
>JAXIZX010000295.1:0-3272 GCA_036303765.1 Collinsella sp.
GTGATGAGAACAAGAACGCCGCCGTGACGGCTACCTCGGACAAGCTGTTCCTGCTCAGCTACTCTGAGATCGCCCCCCACCTCCTATTGGGCATCCTATCCCTGGACTTCCTCCGAGGGAACCCAGTACGAGGCCTTCAAGAACGAGGTGACGGATAACTACGGGAGTAACTACGCCATTGCCAATGGTGAATTTTGGTGGGAGCGTTCGGTGCATCCGGGCAACTATCCTGGCTTCCTCAATGTCGGCGACACCGGCCATCCGTCGTGCGAAGCCGGCGGGGCGAGTTCGGTTCGCGTCTGCCCCGCCTGGTGTTTTTAGCCTGTCTTCTAGCTTGTCTTGCGAAAAAGCCTGCGCAACCCTGCGCGGGCTTTTCTTTTAGCGATTACTCGTACATTTTAGGCTCATGGGACAGGTAGTTGGTTTGAGGAGAAATGGGGTCATACAGCGGCTCTCGGAGCGCCTGCCGCACTCCCCCGCCATTACCCCTGCGGCATCCTCGTATGGAGCCCATCCTGGTTGACGTTTCGTTGCAACAGCCCACTTGTCCACCGATCAAGTGAACTACTGGAATAAATACAGCGACACACTTGTTCGATACAGTCGCTATATCTGTGTAAATCGCCGCGATAAATACAGACTGTACTCGTCTGTATACCAGCTACGCGTATGTAGATTCATGTCGCGTTAATAAATCGGCTCAAGCGCGTGCAAAACGCGCAAGTAACCGCAAAAAGCGATTATCGCGCAGGTAGATTTTTGGCACCCTGTTGCTTAATCAAAATTAAGCAATTGCTTAAAACAAAAAAGGTCAGGCACTAGGTGCCTGACCTGCAAACTTCTGGTCGGGACGACTGGATTCGAACCAGCGACCCCTTGACCCCCAGTCAAGTGCGCTACCAAGCTGCGCCACGTCCCGAAGCTTTTGTTTGTTGCTCTGCTCTCGCTCGCAACAGGGAGTATATTAACCCGAAACTTTGGACTTGTGCAAGAACTTTTTTAATTATTTTTGAGCAAGTCTAAAATTGTATCTGCGAGCTGGGGTTTTGTTAGCACGGGAAGTTCTTGCGTACCCGCTGTGCTCACGATCCAAGCCTTGTTGGTATCGGTTCCAAAGCCCGAATCGGCGCGCGAGACATCGTTGGCGATAATGGCATCACAACCCTTGCGGACAAGTTTGCGCTCAGCGTACTCCACGACGTTATCGGTCTCGGCTGCAAATCCGATCACACGGCGCTCGCCCTTCTGGCGCGAGAGCTCAGCCAAAATATCAACGGTCTCGACGAGCTCGATGCGATCGAGGCGTTCGTTGGCCTTTTTGAGCTTGTGGTCCGCGGGGGATACGGGGGTGTAGTCGGCGACAGCCGCTGCGCAAATGGCCGCATCGGCCGTCTGGAAGGCGTTTAACGCCGCCTGCAGCATCTCTGCGGCGGTCTGCACGCGCACGCACTCCACGCCGCGACCCAAGTCGAGTGACGTCGGCCCCAGCACGAGCGTGACCTCGGCACCGCGGCGAGCGGCCTCCCCCGCCAGGGCGATGCCCATCTTTCCCGACGACCGGTTGCCGATAAAGCGCACCGGATCGATTGGCTCATGCGTGGGGCCGGCAGTGATGATGATACGCTTGCCCGCCAGGTCTTGCGACACGGGATTGAGCACCTCGCAGATGGCTTCGACGATGTCCTCGGGCTCGCTCATGCGCCCCGTGTCCACGTCACCGCAGGCAAGGTAGCCACTACCGGGGCCAACCACGTGCACCCCGCGGTCGCGCAGCGTGACCATATTGGCCTGGGTCGCCGGCGCCTTCCACATGCCATTGTTCATGGCCGGCGCGATCACAATGGGTCGCGGCGTGGCGAGCAGCGTCGTGGAGATGAGGTCATCGGCAATGCCGTTGGCCATCTTGGCGATGATATTTGCCGTGGCAGGCGCCACGACCACCAGGTCGGGTTCCTGCGCGAGCGAAATGTGGTGGATGGGGTCGGAGGGGTCATCGAACAGACCTAGCGCGACCGGCTCATTGGTGAGCGCGCGGAAGGTGAGCGGGCCCACAAACTCCGTGGCATGCTCGCTCATAACGACCTTGACGCGTGCGCCGCGCTTTTGCAGCAGGCGCACGATATTGCACGACTTATAGGCGGCGATCCCGCCGGTAATGCCCAGCAGGATCGTTTTTCCCTCAAGTTGCATTGAATTGTTGGGTGCCGCCGTCATCGTTAGGCTTCCTTGCTGGGGAGCACGAGCAGGCGGTGGCAGTACGGGCAGTGCGTAATCTCGCTACCGTCGTGGTTGAGGTCGCTTATGGACGACGCCTGCAGCGCGGTGTGGCAGACCGTGGGGATGTTGCCCTTGATGGTCTCGACGGCCAGGCCGCGGAACTGCTTGAGCAGACGCTCGTAATCGGTGAGCACGTCGGTCGGCAGCGTGGCGGCAAGCGCGATGCGCTCCTTGGTGGCGGCATCGATTTGAGCCTGCAGATCGGTAGCCTTAGCGCGGGCGGCCTTGGTATCGGCCTTTACGCCCTCCTCGAACTTGGCGATGATGGCCTGCGCGCGAGTCTCGCGGTCGAGCGCCTCCTTATGGGCGACAACGACATCCTTGCGGGTGTGCGCGATCTTGTCCAGACGCTTTGCCAGGGTGGCGAGCTCGTTCTCCAGGTCCTGCACCTCGCGGTAATCAGAACCGTCGACGTGACGCTTCTTGGCAGCCTCGATGGCGTTGTTGGTCTGGATCTCGGTGGTGTTGAGGTCGTCGAGCTCAATGTCAAGATCCTTGCGCTGGGCGTATAGCTTGGTCATCTCGGACTTAAGCTTTACATAGGTTTTGCGCTTTGAAGCGAGCTCCTTGAGCTCCGGCATATTGGCAAGTTCGCTCTTGTTGCGGGCGAGCTCCAAATCGATCTGTTGCAGCTTGAGTAGCGTAGCGCCGGCGCTCATAAGTTCTCTCCTTTTGTCACAGTCCACCATTGGCAAGGGTTCAGTATTTTAATCGTATGACGGGGGTCGACCCCGGCGTCAACTGCAGAGTTCATCAAGATATCCACGAACGGCTCCTCGGAGCGGTCGTGGCCGAGCAAGATCACCGGCAGCCCGCGCAAGGCAAGGTCCTGAGCCACGTGGTAGCCCGCTTCGCCCGTCACGACAACGTCGGCGCCCGCGACGATGGCAAGCTCACCAAAATCGCCGAGGGAGCCGCCCAGAATGGCGACGGTGCGGCACGGGTGCTCGGCTTCGCCCCATACGCGCGGGTCGCTGCCATAGGCCGTAGCAGCA
>JAXIZX010000296.1:0-8070 GCA_036303765.1 Collinsella sp.
GCTTCGCCGTCGACGATGGGTTCATCGGACTCGGGCTGATAGGTCCAGCTAAAGTCATCGCCTGTCACGGTGAGCTTATAGTGCTTCCATGCCGAGTTGACCTTGGTGGCGGCAGACGAAGCGTTGGAGAACGAGACGTCGACGCCGGCGATGGTGGTGTTGGGGTAGGCTACCTGCGAAAATGCTACGACGCCTACGATATAGACAATGACGATTAGACCCAGGACGACAAAGAGCGTCGTCTTTTTGCCCGACTTATTGTTCTCGGCGGGTTTGCGCGCGGGGCCACGATCGCCTCGAGCGTGCGTGTGGGGCTGCTTGGGCGCATTGCCGTTTGCCTGGCGCTGCTGACGTTGTTGACGCTGCTGTCGCTGTTGGTTCGGGCGTTGGGAAGCGTTTGCTGCACTACGCTGCTGACCGTGGCTCGGCGCGATAGGACGCGGCGACTGAACGCCGCCGGTGTGCCTGCTCGGCTGCTGCGGATCGGGAATCAGTTGAGTTCGATCGTTTTGCGACATCGTATGCATATCCTTCGATTTTCGCCTTGCGGTTCATCGTGTTTTTACTGGGCTTGCATTATAGCGATTGCCCTGCTGTTTGTGGTACGGAAACGGTGGCATTCAAAAGAGGTGGGACATTTGTCCCACCTTTGAGTCGTTCTTTGTCGCTATCCGCACACACCGCATTTTGCACAGGCCGAAAGTGCGGCCGGAGCCTGCGCGATGCCGCCCTTTGCCGTCTCGCGCAGCGTGGCCGGCAACGCGTGACCCACCGAGAGCATGACATGTGCCATCTGGTCAAACGGCACTAAACTCTTAATGCCTGCGAGGGCGAGTTGTGCCGAGCTAAAGGCCGCTGCCACGCCGATGGCGTTGCGGTTTTGGCAGGGCACCTCCACGAGGCCACCGACGGGGTCGCAAACGAGGCCCAGCAGGTTACTCAGCGCGATGGAACTGGCGTCGAGCGCCTGCTCGGGCGTGCCGCCGAGCATCTGCACCAGAGCGGCGGCTGCCATGGCGGCGGCGCTTCCCACCTCGGCCTGGCAGCCGCCCTCGGCGCCGGCAACGCAGGCGCTTGTGGTGAGGTTGAGGCCGATGGCGGCTGCGCAGTAGAGCGCGTCCATGACCTGCTCGTCGTCGAGCTGCAGACGATCGGCGAGCGCCAGCACGCAGCCGGGCACAACACCCGCGGAGCCGGCCGTGGGGGCGGCGACGATCACTCCCATCGTGGCGGAGCGCTCGAGTACGGCCATCGCGCGGGCCACGGCTTCGGTCTGAACGGGGCCCATCAGGCTTGCACTCAAATCGTTGCGGCTGGTGGCTTCGACGAGCTTGGCCTCGCCGCCGATAAGCCCGCCGAGCGATCGCTGCGGATTGGCGATGGGAGCCGTGGTCTCCTCGCGCATGACGTCGAGCACGCGGCGCATGGCGGCGACGGCGTGGGCCTCGCCGGTCAGACGCGCCTCGCGCACGGCCATGACGGCGCCGATGCTGAGCCCCAGTTCCTCGCACGCATCGAGCAGCTGCTCGCCGTCGTCGAAGATTTCCTTGGCCGAGACGCCGGGGGAGAGCGACGAGGCAGAACCGGGGAGCTCGATAAAGGTCGCGTAATCGACATTGTCGAGCTTACGTAACATGGGGACGACGGTGTCGTCGGGCGCGCCGTCGGTCTCAAAGACGGAGTAGGCCTGGCCGCCCACTTCGGTGCGGTAGGTGCGGCAGAAGGCGATGTTCACGTGGGCGTAGGCGAGCAGGTTGGTGAGCGCGGCGAGTACACCGGGGACGTCCTTGTGCGCCACGAAGAGCGTGGAATACATGCCCGAGATGTCGACGCCGACGCCGTTAATGCGGCTGATGCGCATCTTGCCGCCGCCCAGGCTCTCGCCGCGGACCTGTGCCGTGGCGCCCGTGTCGTCGACCATTTCGATGTCGACGGTGTTGGGGTGGATGGAGGCGTCGTCGCCCTTGATGTCAAAGTGATATTCGAGGCCCTGCTCGCTTGCAAGGTCGAAGGCCTGCTTGATGTTTTCGTCATCGGTGTCGAGGCCCAGGATGCCCGCGACGAGCGCGCGGTCGGTGCCGTGGCCGCGGTAAGTGTGGGCGAAGGAGTTCCACAGGCCAAAGGTGACTTTGGTGATGTGGCCTTCCAGCAGGCTGGCGGCCACCTGGGCGCACCGCAAGGCGCCGGCGGTGTGCGATGAGCTGGGGCCGACCATGACGGGGCCCAAGATCTCGAATGCCGAGGTCGTAGCTAGTGTTTGCGGCTTGCCTGCCATGGGTGCTCCCTTTCTATCCCTTCGTCCCGAGGGGCGGGGCATAAGGTCGCCTGCTCGGACAGTCCTGACTCGCACGGAGAGCACGTTAAGTGCTCTCCGGCTCGTGCGGAACTCGCGATCGACCTTATGCCCCGCCCCTCGGGACTAAGGATACATGGTAGAAGGGCGCGTGCTGCAAAATTCATTAGCTGGTGACGCAGCGTAGGCTCATATCGAAGCATCTTCACCACCGTTTAAATAAAAAAGAAGTACCGGTTGGGGCCGGTACTTCTTTTGGTGCGTTGTTTTTGGCTGTAGCTTTTCGGGTTAGCTTACAGGCCGCAGGCTGCTTTGAGTTCTTCGACTCGGTCGGTCTTCTCCCAGGTGAAGTCGGCGTCTTCTCGGCCAAAGTGACCGTAGGCTGCCGTCTTTTCGTAGATGGGGCGACGCAGATCTAGGTCGCGGATGATTGCGCCCGGGCGCAGGTCGAAGGTCTTCTCTACGGCCTCGACGATCTTGTCCTCGGCAACATTCGCGGTACCGAAGGTGTCGACCATGATTGAGAGGGGCTTGGAAACGCCGATGGCGTAGGCAAGTTCGACTTCGCAGCGGTCGGCAAGGCCGGCGGCGACCACGTTCTTGGCGACCCAGCGCGCGGCATACGCGGCGGAGCGGTCAACCTTGGTGCAGTCCTTGCCGCTAAAGGCACCGCCGCCGTGACGGCCGTAGCCGCCGTAGGTGTCGACGATGATCTTGCGGCCGGTGAGGCCCGTGTCGCCCATGGGGCCGCCCACGACAAAGCGACCGGTGGGGTTCACGTAGATGTCTGCGTTGTCCCACGGCATGTTCTCGGCGTCCATGACCGGGGTGATGACGTGCTCGATGAGGTCGGCCTTGATCTTGCCCATGTCCTCGATCTCGGCGGCGTGCTGCGTGGAGATGACGATGGTCGTTACCTCGACGGGCTTGCCGTCTTCGTAGCGCACGGTGACCTGGGTCTTGCCGTCGGGACGCAGATAGGCGAGGGTACCGTCGTGACGCACGGCGGCCAGGCGCTCAGCCAGACGGCTTGCCAGGTAGTGCGGCATGGGCATGAGGGTCTTGGTCTCGTTGGAGGCATAACCGAACATCATGCCCTGGTCGCCGGCACCGATCAGGTCGATCGGGTCGGTGGTAGCGCCGGTCTGGGTCTCGAAGGACTCGTCGACGCCCTGGGCGATATCGGGCGACTGCTCGTGGATGAGGCTCATAACGCCGCAGGTGTCGCAGTCAAAACCGAACTTGGCACGGTTGTAGCCAATGCGGCGGATAACGCCGCGGGCGATTTCCTGTACGTCGACATAGGCCTGGGTGCGAATCTCGCCGGCGACGATGACGGTGCCGGTGGTCACGAGGGTCTCGCAGGCGCAGCGGACGTTCTCCACGTTGGCAGGCACGCCGTTGGGGGCGATGTAGCCCTGCTCCTGGAGCTCTATTTCTTTGGCGAGGATTGCGTCGAGGACGGCGTCGCTGATCTGGTCAGCGATCTTATCGGGATGACCTTCGGTCACCGACTCCGACGTAAATACGAAGGACCCGTGTTGGGGTGGGATGGAACGAAGTTCTTCTGACATGATTGTCCTTTCAAAAACGTGTCCCGGCGACCGTTACCATTCCGCCGGGCTCTCTATGCAAGGGCTCATCATAGCGCGTAATTCAAACATTCACACCCTTTCCGCACCTACTCATTGGGGACAGACTTAAATGACCAGCCTTACCTAAGTGCCGACAGGTTGTCCAATGACTGGTCATTTAAGTCTGTCCCCAATGAGTAGGTCGGTGCCCTTTGTGCGGAGGTTGCTTTGATGTTTTATACTGGTGCGGTTAGACATCCATCCTGCAATCGAGGAGATTTCCATGGCATCAGACGTTCGCGTCCGCTTTGCACCCTCACCGACGGGCAAGCTGCACATCGGCGGCGCCCGCACCGCTATCTATAACTGGGCTTTTGCCCGCGCAAACGGCGGCACGTTCATCCTGCGCATCGACGACACCGATCCCACCCGCTCCACCGACGAAAACACGCAGATTATCCTGCGCGCCATGCGTTGGCTGGGCCTGGACTGGGACGAGGGTCCCGAGGTGGGCGGCGATTTTGGCCCCTACGCCCAGACCGAGCGCCTGGACCTGTACAAGCAGGCCGCCCAGAAGCTTTGGGACGAGGGCAAGGCCTATCCCTGCTTCTGCACCAAGGAGCAGCTCGACGCCGACCGCAAGGCCGCGCAGGAGCGCAAGGACCCCTTCCAGGGTTATCAGCGCCGTTGCCGCGATCTTGATCCCGAGGAGGCCCGCCGCCGCATCGAGGCCGGCGAGTCCTACGTCCTGCGCATCAAGGTGCCCGAGGACCGCGGCGATGTCGTCATCCACGACGCCGTTCACGGCGAGGTGACCTTCGACGCCAAGGAGCTCGACGACTTTGTCATCTTCCGCTCCGATGGCACGCCCACGTACAACTTCGCGACCGTCGTCGACGACGCCATGATGAAGATCACCCATGTCATCCGTGGCGACGACCATCTGTCCAACACCCCGCGTCAGGTCATGGTGTACGAGGCCCTCGGCGCTCCCGTGCCCACGTTCGCCCACATCTCCATGATCCTGGGCGCCGACGGCAAAAAGCTCTCCAAGCGCCACGGCGCCACCTCCGTGGAGGAGTACCGCGACGCCGGCTACCTGTCCGACGCCTTCGTCAACTACTTGGCGCTGCTCGGCTGGTCGCTCGACGGCGAGACCACGATCATCCCGCGCGATGTCCTGGCCAGCAAGTTCTCGCTCGACCGCATCTCCAAGAACCCTGCGACCTTCGATCCCAAAAAGCTCGATTGGGTTAACGCTGAGTACATCAACGGTATGTCCGACGCCCAGTTTGCCGATGAGATCATGGTCCCCGAGCTGCACGAGGCGGGTCTCATCGAGGGTAATGTCGAGTACGGCGAGGACTGGATCGACGCGCTTGCCGCTATCGTCAAGCCGCGCACCAAGATGCCGGCCGACGCCGTGACCGTCGCCGCTCCCATCTTCGCTACGGCCGAGACGCTCGAGTATGACGAGAAGTCCGTTAACAAGGGCCTGGCCAAGGAAGGCATGGGCGCCATTCTGGACGCCGCCAAGGCCGCGCTCGAGGGTGTTACCGAGTGGACTGCCGCGAACATCGACGCTGCGCTTGAGCCGCTGCCCGAGCAGATGGACCTTAAGAAGCGCGTGGTGTTCCAAGCTGTGCGCGTCGCCGTATGCGGCAACATGGTGAGCCCTCCGCTGGGTGAGACCATGGCGCTCGTCGGTCGCGACGACTGCCTGGCGCGCATCGATCGCGCCCGCACAATGGCGCTGTAATCGCTGCGCAAACGTATGAATCCGAGCCCCGTTCACTCAGAGCGGGGCTCTTGTTTCTGTAGACGTATGGGATAGGAGGTGCTGGGGCCATGGCCGAGCAACTTTCGCTGTTTGGTTCGCCGGAACCGGAGGAGACTCCGGCCAAGCCTGAGTTCGCGCCTGAACCCGTCGCCGCCTATGCGAGCGTAGTCCTCGACATTCCCACCCGTGCGCTGTCCGAGCCGTTTGCTTATGGCATTCCCCGGTCCCTTGCCAACGAGGCGCAAATCGGATCCACGGTCCTGGTCCACTTTGGTAACCGTGCCGCCGCGGGCTATATCGTCGACATTGCGCCTGAGCTGGGTGACCTGCAAGGCATCAACGCCCTCGACCCAGCCCGCATTAAAGCCATCGAGGCTATCCTCAGCAAACCGCTCTTTACCGCCGAGGCTGCCCGTATCGCACGCTGGATGAGCCGCGAGTATGTCGCGACACTTTCCGAGTGCCTGCGCCTGTTCTTGCCACCGGGTGGAAGCCCGCGTGTGGTCAAGGGCGACGATGGCGTGTGGACGGTTGAACGTCCCGCCGTCAAGCCTATCCAAAACCGCTGGGTCATGCTCACGCCCGAGGGATTTGACTATACGCCGCCCAAGACCGCCGTTCGCCAGCGTCAGCTCATCGAGGCGCTCCAGTGCGGACCGGTCACGACGCGCGACCTCAACCTTCTCTATAACAGCATGTCGGCGACCATCAAGGCGCTCGAAAAACGCGGCGTCGTGGTGGTGGAGGAGCGCCGCGCCTGGCGTGGCTGCAGTGAGCAGACCACGCTGTCCTCGGCAAGCGGCAAGGCGCCGGTCGCACTTACCAACGGCCAGCAGCAGGCGCTCGCGCAGATTGAGCGCGCTCGCCTGGATGCGCACGGCGACGTGGTGCTCGTGGACGGTGTTACGGGCTCCGGCAAAACTGAGGTCTACCTCTCAGCTATCGAGCGCGTGCTGGCCGCCGGCCGTTCGGCCTGCGTGCTCGTGCCCGAGATCTCGCTGACGGCCCAGACCGTCGGCCGTTTCCGCTCGCGCTTTGGCGAGACGGTCGCCGTGTTCCATTCGCGCCTTTCGGCCGGCGAGCGCCTGGACCAGTGGGATATGGTCGCCAGTGGTGCGGCCCGCGTGGTCGTCGGCGCCCGCTCGGCGCTCTTTTGCCCGCTCAGCGACTTGGGTCTCATCATTATCGACGAGGAGCACGAGACCAGCTACAAGCAGGGCTCCAGTCCGCGCTACCACGCGCGCGAGGTAGCGGCCGAGATGGCGCGCCGCTACCGCTGCCCGCTCGTGTTGGGCTCTGCCACGCCTTCTGCCGAGGCCCTCGATCGTTGCCGCCGTGGCACGTATAACGGTGCCACATGGACGCGCGTTGAGATGCCCGAGCGCCCGGGACACGCCGTGTTGCCTACGGTTCGCATTGCCGACCTGCGCCGCGAGTTCGCGCACGGTAGCCGCTCCATGTTCTCTAAACCTCTGATGGAAGGCCTGGAGCGTGTGGTCGAGCGCCGCGAAAAGGCCGTGTTGCTGCACAACCGGCGTGGCTTTGCGCCCTTCCTGATGTGCCGCGAGTGCGGATGTGTCCCCACGTGCAACCACTGCTCCACCGCGCTCACGTACCACGAGCGCACGCACACGCTGCAGTGTCACACCTGCGGTTCGTCCTGGCGCGTGCAGCCGTATCCCGCGTCCACGAGCCGTTGCCCCAAATGTGGCAGTCGCTACCTGGCAAAAATGGGTATGGGCACTCAGCAGATCGAGGACGCACTGCACCAGATGCTTCCCGAGGACGTCGCCATTATTCGCATGGATGCCGATTCCACGCGCGGCAAGGATGCGCACAAAAAGCTGCTCGAGCAGTTCGATGCCGCCGATTGTGCGGTGCTGCTGGGCACCCAGATGATCGCCAAGGGCCTCGACTTTCCCGAGGTCACGCTCGTGGGCGTGGTCAATGCCGACTTTGCCCTCAAGCTGCCGGACTTCCGCGCAGGGGAGCGCGCCTACGATCTGCTGGAGCAAGTCGCCGGCCGTGCCGGTCGTGGTGATCGCCCCGGCGAGGTCATCATCCAGACCTACCTGCCCGATGATCCGGTCATTCGCGCCGTCGCTGAGCACGACCGTTCGATCTTTACCGACTACGACCTGGACCAGCGCCGCGACGCGCTGTACCCGCCGTTTGTTCGCTTGGTCAACATCTTGGTGTGGTCGGCGAACCGAGACGACGCGCAGGACTACATCGGGCGCATTGCAAAGCTTCTTAAGCGCCGCTGGCATGCCGCCGCGCCCGACTTTTTGCGGGCGTGCAGCGCGGTGCCGCAGGTGCTGGGCCCGGCTTCGTGTGTAATCGAGAGAGCCAAGGACCGTTACCGCTTCCATCTGCTTGTGAAGTCGCCCGTGGGGTACCATGTCTCTGATGATATCGACGCC
>JAXIZX010000297.1:0-3029 GCA_036303765.1 Collinsella sp.
TATTTTACCTACGGCTCGCCAACTGTCAACGCCCAATAACCAGTCTTTTTGGGACGCGGCTATTTTGACAACTTTTCGAACAGGCGATCCTCTCGATGATTTTTTAATCCCCGTCCCAGAAAAATCATCAGCGTGCGCTCTACTTTGCGCTGGTGAGGACGCCGGTGGTGTCGAAGGCGGGGGTGAAGCTCTCGTCTACCGCGCCGCCCTCTTGCCAGAACATTGTCGTAAAGCCCAGGTCGTCGGCATGGTCGAGCACCTGCTCGTACTCCTCGCGCGTCACGGCGCGCGCCAACTCGCCGCCCTGCTCGCGCATGAGCGCATTGGGCGTGTACTGGTTCATGACCGAGATCGGCACGTCGCCCACCGTCTGCCACACCAGGTCCAGTACGCGACACGAATCGTCCGCATGCCCCGGAAGCACCAGGTGGCGCACGATGATGCCGCGCTTCATGAGCCCGCCCTCATCCACCAGCTCTCCCCCGCGGCGATCGATCTCGCGCGCCATCTGGGCCAGACCCGACACGGCCACACGCGGGTAATCCTTTATATGGGAGAGCGACTGCGCAAGCGCCGCATCGGCATATTTAAAGTCGGTGAGCCACACATCGACCAGGTCGCCCAGCGCCGCCACGGCACTCGCGCGCTCGTAACCACTCGTGTTGTAGACGATTGGGATAACCAGTCCGCGCGCCCGTGCCGCGGCAATCGCGGCAGGCAACAGGTGCGCATAGTGCGTCGCCGTCACCAAATTGATGTTGTTGGCACCCTGGTCCTGCAGTTCCAGCATAATCTCGACCAGGCGCTCAGGCGAAATCTCAAGGCCAAAATTGCCGGTCGAGATCTCGTGGTTCTGGCAGTAGATACATTTAAGCGAGCAACCGCTAAAGAAGATCGTGCCCGAACCGGCCTCGCCCGAGATAGGCGGCTCCTCCCACATATGAAGCGCGGCGCGGGCCACCTTGAGCGTGTCGTTAGCACCGCAGACGCCGTGCGCGCCCTCATCGCGCGCCGCACCGCAACGGCGCGGACACAAATGGCAGGCGGGCGAAAAAAGTTCGGTCAACGACGTCGGCATAAAACCATGCTCCAAAACAACGATTCAGCAGCTCAAACGTAAAGGGATCAACCCCACAGACGGCTCGAGCCCAAGGCGCCGTAATCGTCCGACACGATTTTTGTAATGTCAAGACTGGAATCGATAAAGTGCCGCTTTATGATGTAGGTATTCCGCCCCCCGCGGAGCAACTGGGTGAACCGTCGCGTTTATTTAGGGAGCCCACACAGTCGTACCTAGTACAGGTATCCTTCGTTGTTAAGGACGCTGGAACAGTCGATGAGGGCACCCACCTGTTTTAGGTGGGTTCATTTTCGTAACGTGGGGGGTGGTTTTCTTTTGCCGAAAATCACCATACAGTCCATATGGATCCCCGCCGGCATCCCGACAAGCCATCGACAACATCCCAATATCTGGTAAGCGCGTGATTATCGCTGCGTGCAATTACATGCACCCCCCTTGGTCGAGTATTATGGTTCGGCTATGCCCTTTGCGCATGGCGTTCTTCTGACCTTTTCCTTCGACGCTTGGCGGTTTTTAGATTCATGGCTTCATCCCCGAGCTACATACCGTACCTATGCGTGGCAGCGGCGGCCTTTATCACGACCTTCCTCGCGGTGCCCCTGGTCAAGCGCTTGGCAATTAAGCTCGATGCCGTCGACTATCCTTCTAAGCGCCGCATCAACACCAAGCCCATCCCGCGTTTGGGCGGAACGGCGGTGTTTTTGGGCCTGGTCGTTGCCTGCATTGTGCAAATCCTAGGCACCTGGTACCTAGGCTGGCCACCCGTCCTGGTACCGCACCCGCGCCTTCACATTAGCTATCCCATGCTGGCGCTCTCCTTTACCGTCATCTTTGCGACCGGCGCTATCGACGACGTCTTCCAGCTCACGCCCAAGCAAAAGCTGGCCGGACAGGTCCTCGCCGCGCTTATCGCCTGCATAGGCGGCCTAAAAATCGGCGTCATCGTCAACCCGTTTGCTCCCGGCGAGATCATGCTCGGATGGCTCGCCTACCCCATTACCGTGATCTATCTGGTGGCATTCACTAACATCATTAACCTCATCGACGGCCTCGACGGCTTGGCCACGGGCATCTGCGGCATCGCGTCGTTCACCATGTTTTCGATGGCCGTTCTCTCGGGCCGCATCGACGCCGCCGCGCTCTCCATTGCGCTCTTTGGCGCCTGTCTGGCCTTTTTGCGCTACAACTTCAACCCCGCAAGCATCTTCTTGGGCGACTCGGGGTCGCTGCTTCTGGGCTTTGCGCTGGGCTCCATCTCGCTGCTCAACGTGAGCCGCACCGCCGCACTCACCTCGCTTATCATTCCGCTCATCGTTGCCGGCGTGCCCATCATCGACACGTTCAGCGCCATCGTGCGCCGCAAGCGCGCCCACATTAGCATCGGACAGGCCGACAAGGGCCACATCCACCACCGCCTGATCCAAGAAGGCTACAACCAAAAACAGGCCGTGCTGCTCATCTATGCCTGGTGCATCATGCTTTCGGCCGGCGCCGCCGCCATCAATCAGGTCGAGGTGCCCATGCGCGTGCTCATTTTTACCGTGCTCGCCATTGGCTCGGCTGTCTTCGCCAAGCATCTGCATCTGTTTGAGCCCGTGCTGCGCCACCATTACAACAAGCGCACGCACGAGGACGAGCTCGTCACCCCCGACGACCCCGCTTTTAAGCAGGAGGAGCAGGCAGCCGAGGAGCGCAAAGAAGAGCGCCACCACAAGCTCTAGGGCAAGCTGCCAAGGATGTGCCAAGGCACCGTTGGCCAAGCGCGGCCGCGCCGCACCCACCGCACAAGCCACCCCTCTCCCGCCCCTCGCCTACTTACGTCCCGCCCCTCCAATAAACGCGTTATCATCTTGACCCATGAACATACGTTAGGAGCAATCATGCCAAACGAGAACAGCTACGAAGTCGCGCTGCAAAAGAGCAACGCCATTCGCGAGGGCCTGGCCAA
>JAXIZX010000298.1:0-5497 GCA_036303765.1 Collinsella sp.
AGCTGCGTGGACGGACGCACGATCAAGGCACTGGGTGATCGCGCAACGGCCGCCGGCGCCGATACAGCACGCTCGCAGGCGGATTTCCTCAAGCGCCACCTCGCCAGCTCCATCGTGCGCGATTTTGAGTACCTGCGCCTCGTGGGCTTTGGCGGCAAGCCGTGGGTCACGCTCGGCCAAAGCTACGGCGGCTTTTTGACGCTGAGCTACCTGTCGCTCTTCCCCGAGGGCGTGGCGGCGAGCTTTACCTGCGGCGGCATCCCCCACGTGCCGGCGAGTGCCAGCGAGGTCTACGCGCACACCTTCCCGCGCATGGCCGCCAAGACGCAGCAGTATTACGACCGCTACCCCGCCGACGTCGAGCGCGTGGCAGCCCTGGCCGATGCGCTCGAGGCACAGAAGCCCGTGCTGCCCGACGGCTCGCCGATGACAGTCGAGCGCCTACAGCTCATGGGCAGCGACTTTGGCATGAAGCCGAGCTTTGAACGCATGCATTGGATTATCGATCATGCTTTTGTTGATGGCGACGGCACGCTGACCTGCGACGCCTCGGTATCTGACAGCTTTTTGATGCGCGCCTTCGAGCGCACCAACACGCGCACGAATCCGCTGTACTGGACGCTGCAGGAGTTCATATACGCCGACGGTGACACTATGCCCATTGGCTGGGCCGCGGCTGAAGAGAAGGCTCACCGCGCCGAGTTCGACACCCTCGCGCGCCCGCTCATGTTTACCGGCGAGGCCATGTTCCCGTGGATGTTCGAGCAGATGCCCGAGCTCAAGCCCTTCAAGCCCGCCATGGACCTGCTGATGGAAGACACCAGCTGGGACAAGATCTACGACCCGCAGCGACTGGCGTGCAACGAGGTGCCCCTGCAGGCCGCGGTGTATTTCGACGACATGTACGTGGATTCGGGCCTGCAGCTTGATACGCTCAGCCGCGTGGGCAACTCGCATGCCTGGGTGACCAACGAGTTCGAGCACGACGGTCTGCACGGCAGCGTGGTGTTCAAGCGCCTCTTCGACGAAGCACTCAACCGCGGAGACCTGCGCCGGATCTTCTAACTAAAGAGAGTCCCCACCTGCCGGCACAAAAGGAACGTCCCCAAGTGCCGAACAAGTGCCGGCAACGACAATGCCGCAGGTAGAGGACGGAAAGCGAAAACGCCCCTAAGCGAGCAAGGTGACGTGAAAGAGGAGGGCATTGACCTTTTGGTCATGCCCGACGATTGAACGTCAGATTGCCGCTTAGGGGCGTTTGCAGCGTCAATTGGTTATGCAAATACGATCAAGTTATCCCTGTGTATCGCGGGCTTCTCGGCCAGGTTAGCGAGCAGGCGGTTGCTGGCAATCTGGTCTTGGCGGCGACCGGCAGCAAGTTCCAGCACGTCCGAATCGGCCTCGGCGATACCGCGGGCGACGACCATACCGCTCGGATCGCACACATCGAGCACATCGCCCTCGGCAAACTGGCCATCGACCTCGCGAATACCCACCGCAAGCAAGGAAGAGCCACGGCTAACCAGCGCCTTCGCAGCACCATCATCAACCGTCACCGACCCATGTGCCTTGTCGCCCAGCGCGATCCACAGCTTGCGGGGTGCGATGTCCAGACGCTCCGCCGGCGGATCGAACAGCGTGCCCACGCTCTCGCCGCGGGCGAGGCGCACGAGCGCATCGGGCTCCTCGCCCGAGCAAATCACGCTCTGAATGCCCGCCGTCATCAGGATGCGGCTCGCGCGAATCTTGGTAATCATGCCGCCCGTGCCCACCGATGTGGAAGAATCGCCCGCCGAGGCAATAATCTTGGCATCGATCTTATGCACGACAGGAACAAACTCGGCCGTGGGGTCCTCATGCGGATTGGCAGTATAGAGGCCATCGATGTCCGAGAGCGTCACGCACAGATCGGCAGAAACCAGGCAGCTCACAAGCGCCGCCAGTGTGTCGTTGTCGCCGAACTTGATCTCATCGACGGTAACGGTATCGTTCTCGTTGACGACCGGCACCACGCCAAGCTCCACGAGGCGCAGCAGGGCGTCGCGCGCGTGCAGGTAGGACGTGCGGCGGGCCGTATCGTGGCGCGTGAGCAGCACGAGCGAGGTGAGCAGGTCGCGCGCATGGAACTCCTCGTCGTAGGCCGACGAGATGATGCACTGACCAGCCGAGGCGCAAGCCTGCAGGCTCGGAAGGTCGCCGACCGGCTTGCGGTCGAAGCCCAACACGGGATAGCCACAGGCGATAGCGCCCGAGCTCACCACGACCAGACGCCAGCCGAGCTTGCGCAGCGCTGCGGCCTGATCGGCAAGTCCGCCGATAAAGGCGCGGTTGACCTTGCCATCGGCACCCACCACCGTGGACGAACCGATCTTTACCACCATCGTTTTATAAGAAGTCGTCATACGTCAAACCAATCAACTGTTCAGCGAACGGCCGAGTTGGCGGCCAAGGGAGCGTGACTCGCCCCTACCGCCCAAGGAATTAGTGAGCCCAAGGAAAGGCAGAAGCCGCGGCCATGTTCTTGCGCACGAGCTCGTCGCGCACCTGAGCCAGGCCCTGCTCCATGCCCACCACATAGGTCTGCGGGTACAGGAAGCGCTTGAAAGCTGCGTCCAGATGATCGAGCGCCCAAACACAGCGCTCGCGCGCGTCCTGGATGCTCTCACGCGGAGCCACTGCACTGCCATCGCGCACGATCGGCACCAGCAGCTCGCGATACTCAAGCTCCGACACATCGGTCACCAGGGCGGCATCATTCACGGCCACGAGGGTATTGCCGCGCGCGGCGCCCTCCCCCGCCAGATGGTCCTCGTCGTAGATCATGTCGCAGACCGGGCCGCCAAAGCCGTCGTAATAACGGCGCACGCGTTGCACACCCGGGATCGTGCGCTTGTAGGGCTGCTCGGAGAGCTTGACCACCGGCGTCCATGGATCTGCCTCGCTCGCACGGCGGGCGGAAAGCTTGTACACGCCGCCCAGCGCCGGCTGGTCATAGCAGGTCGCAAGCTTGGTACCCACGCCAAAGCTGTCGATGGGCGCGCCCTGGTCGAGCAGCGACTGAATCGTGTACTCATCCAGATCGTTAGAAACCGAGATCCCCACATAGGGCAGGCCCTCGGCATCAAAACGGCCGCGAACATACTTGGAGAGCTTGGCGAGGTCGCCGGAGTCAATGCGAATGGCCGACAAGCGCTCGCCCACCGCTTCCATCTCCTTGGCAACCGTAATGGCATGTTCACAGCCCTCGCGCACGTCATAGGTGTCGATGAGCAGCGTGCAGTTCTTGGGGCTCGATTTGGCAAAGGCACGGAAGGCCTCGAGCTCGGAATCGAAGCTCATCACCCAGCTGTGAGCATGCGTGCCAAAGACGGGAATACCGTAGCGGCGGCCGGCGAGCACATTGGACGTAGAGGAGCAGCCGGCAACGTAGCTCGCGCGCGCAACGGCCAGGCCGCCATCGGGACCCTGGGCTCGGCGCAGGCCAAACTCCGCCACGGGGCGACCGTCGGCGGCGAGCACCACGCGCGCCGTCTTGGTGGCGACAAGCGTCTGGAACCCGACGATGTTGAGCAGCGCCGTCTCGAGCAGCTGGCACTCCAGCGCGGGGCCGGTGACGCGCACCATGGGCTCGCGCGGAAAGACGAGCTCGCCCTCGGGCACGGCGTCGATGTTTACATGCGCACGAAAATCGCGCAGGTAGTCGAGGAATCCAGGCTTGAACATCGCGCCGCCGGCCGGGGCCTGGAGCGAGGCGAGGTAGTCGATGTCCTCGGGCGTAAAGCGCAAATTCTCGACCAGCTCGGGCAGTTCGGCGGTGCCGCACATGACGGCATAGGCACTGCCAAAGGGATGGTCGCGGTAAAACGCGGTAAAACAACCCTGCTCATTGGCCTTGCCGCTCTCCCACAGGCCCTGGGCCATAGTGAGCTCGTACAGATCGGTGAGCATTGCAATGTCGGTGGGATGCGAGATGTCGGTCAAAGCCATGGGGCGACCTTTCGGATGTGTTGTGCAGAGGTTGAGGGTTGGGCGAGGCGGACGTGCGGGCATGGAGCCCGGCGCGAACAGGTTAGTGCAGGCCCATGCTGCCCGTGATCGTGTAAACCATAAAGACGATAAACGCGATGAGGGCAAGGACAATGATGATTTTTTGAGCCGGCGCCATGCCAGGGATCTCGTTCTCGCCCGTAGGTTCCTTGGAGGTAACCATGCGCTGGGCAAAGGTCATCTCGTCACGGCTCGGCTTGGGCTCGACGGACTTGGGACGAGCGGCCTTTTTAGGCTGAGGTTTGGGCGCGGCAGGTGCAGGCTTCGCAGCAGCGGGCTTGGGTGCGGGCGCGGGCGCCGATGCGGATGCGGCGTTCGCGGCGACCTCCTCGGCCTTCGCACGCTCGGCACGCAGGGCAGCCAGCTCCTCACGCTCGCGACGGGCCTCTTCCCGAGCCTCGCGGCGGGCCTTCTCGGCGCGGAGCTCTTCCAACTCAGCGCGCTCCTCGTCGGACAATGGTTGGGACTCAAGCTCGGCCATGGTACAGCCCTTTCTTTTAAAAAAAGCCGCCGACACAATGTCAGCGGCTTATCAAATCCAAGGGTGGAGACGAAGGGAGTCGAACCCTCGGCCTCTGCCATGCGACGGCAGCGCTCTCCCAACTGAGCTACGTCCCCAGGACAAGTTGATATTTTACCTACGGCTCGCCAACTGTCAACGCCCAATACCCAGTCTTTTTGGGACGGGGCTGTTTTGACTACTTTTCGAACGCCCGAGCCACCCGATGATTATTTATCCCCCGTCCCAGAAAAATCATCGACGAACGCACTACTTTGCGCTGGTAAGAACACCGGTGGTGTCGAAGGCCGGGGTGAAGCTCTCGTCTACAGCGCCGCCCTCTTGCCAAAACATCGTCGTAAAGCCCAAGTCGTCGGCATGGTCGAGCACCTGCTCGTACTCCTCGCGCGTCACGGCACGCGCCAGGTCGCCGCCCTGCTCGCGCATAAGCGCATTGGGCGTGTACTGGTTCATGACCGAGATCGGCACATCGCCCACCGTCTGCCACACCAGGTCCAGCACGCGACACGAATCGTCTGCATGTCCCGGCAGTACCAGATGGCGCACAATCATGCCGCGCTTCATGAGTCCGCCCTCATCCACCAGCTCTCCCCCGCGGCGATCGATCTCGCGCGCCATCTGGGCCAGACCCGACACGGCCACGCGCGGGTAGTCCTTAATATGAGAAAGCGACCGCGCAAGCCCGGCATCGGCATATTTAAAGTCGGTGAGCCACACATCGACCAGGTCGCCCAGCGCCGCCACGGCACTCGCACGCTCGTAACCACTCGTGTTGTAGACGATCGGAATAACCAGTCCGCGCATCCGTGCCGCGGCAATCGCGGCAGGCAGCAGGTGCGCATAGTGCGTCGCCGTCACCAAATTGATGTTGTTGGCACCCTGGTCCTGCAGTTCCAGCATAATCTCGACCAGGCGCTCAGGCGAAATCTC
>JAXIZX010000299.1:0-2736 GCA_036303765.1 Collinsella sp.
AGCTGCGGTTTCTACAAGGACCGCGAGGTTATCGTTACCGAGTAACGGTATACTCTGGATACGATGCCGTTCCAACTGGAACCACAATGGCCGGCTCATTGAGTCGGCCATTTTTGTATAAGGAGCATGTATATGAGTAACGTTCGCGTTTGTGTAGACGTTGTGGGTGGAGACGAGAAGCCGCAGGTTGTCCTCGATGGTATTGAGGCTGCTCTGGCAGCTGATCCCGATATCGAGGTCCTGGCTGCCGGTCCCGCCGAAATCGTCAATCCCTTTGCCGCCTCCCATGCGCGCGTCGAGGCCCTGGAGGCACCCGACGTTATCGCCATGGATGACGATCCCATTCGCGCCGTGATGACCAAGCGTAAGTCGTCGATCGTGCTTTCTTGCCGCGCCATTAAGAAGGACAACGCGGATGCGTTCTTCTCCGCCGGCTCTACCGGCGCCATGACGGCTGCCGCGACCGCCTACGTCACGCCGTTTAGATATATGGCTGAAGGCAAGAAGCATCCGGTGCGTCCGTGCCTGACCAATGCGTTGCCCAATCGTGCCGGCGGTCTGACGGTGCTGTGCGACATGGGTGCCAATCCCGATGTCGAGGTTGACGATATGGTGCGCTTTGCGCAGATGGGCAGCGCCTATGCGCGCGTCGTCTTGGGCATTGAACATCCCCGTGTGGGCCTGCTCGCCAATGGCACCGAGGACGAGAAGGGTTCCAACTTTACCAAGGCCTGTTTCCCCGCTATGAAGGCCGCAGTTCCGGGCTTTGTGGGCAACTGCGAAGGTACCGACCTCACCTCGGGCAATTTCGATGTCGTTGTTGCCGACGGCATGTCGGGTAATATCGCGCTCAAGGCTACCGAGGGCGCTGCCAAGTTTTTGCTGCAGGAGCTTAAGGGCGCCTTTATGTCCTCGTTCGGCACCAAGATCGCCGCGCTGCTCATCAAAAATCAGATGCGCGAGATTAAGGCCAAGCTCTCTGGCGATGCCAAGGGCGGCGCCATCCTGTTGGGCCTGCGCGGTGTGGTCTTGATCGGCCACGGCGCCACGTCGGTCGAGGCCGTCAAAAACGGCACGCTCGCCGCGGCTGAGGCCGTACGTGCCGGACTGGTCGAGAACGTCGCCAACTCCATGGATGGCATCGTTTTATAACAGCGGCGTTATGCGCCTCGGGGCGTGCGTCGTGGGGTAGAATCAGAACCGTGTCTTGGTACCGCCCGGGCGGTACCATTCTTTTGGTATTCATGCACTATGAGAGGAAGCGCTATGGATCGCTCCGAAATCTTCGACAAGATCGCCGAGGTCACTGCTGACGTTCTGGGCGTCGATGTTGCCGAAATTAGCGATGAGACCACCTTTGACGACCTCGATGCCAACTCGCTCGAGCGCCTGCAGCTGGTTACGGCTATCGAGGACGAGTTCGACCTCGAGATCGATGATGAGACCCTGCTCTCGCTCAACTCTGTCGCCGACGCCGTCGACGCTATCGAAGCTGCCAAGGAGGCCTAAGTCTTGGCTTTATCCGAACGACTTACGCGCGCCCAGGAGATTCTGGGCCACGAGTTCAATGACAAGGTGCTGCTGCGCGCCGCCCTCACGCATCCTTCGGCTGTCGAAGGCCAGCCAGTCTCGGCAAGTTACGAGCGCTTGGAGTTTTTGGGCGATTCCATTTTGGGTGCCGTCGTCGCCCGTTCGCTCTTTGAGTCCTATCCCGAGTTTGACGAGGGCAAGCTCACCCGCTTGAAGGTGTCGCTTGTCTCGGGCGCCACGTTGTCGGAAGTGTCCCACGAGCTGGGTATCGACGACATCATCATCTTTGGTGCCTCCGAGACCGGTACGGGCGCACGCGGCCTGCATTCGGCGCTCGAGAACGTCTATGAGTCGCTCGTGGGCGCGCTGTACCTGGATGCTGGTTGGGATGCCGCAGCGGAGTTCATTCACCGCACGCTTAAGCCGCACCTGGCTACCGAGCGTGCCGAACACCCTGCGAATCCCAAGTCGTTTTTGCAGGAGTGCGTGCAGGCCGACGGCCACGAGCCTCCGGCGTATAAGCTGGTCGGTTCCGAGGGTCCGGCGCATGCGCCCACCTTTACCGCTGTGGTGCTCATCGACGGTATTCGTCAAGGCCGCGGCACTGGTTCCTCCAAGAAGGAGGCCGAGGGAGCCGCTGCGCTCGAGGCGCTTGACCGTATGGGTTACACCACCAATGGCGTGATTCTCAACAAGAAGCCTGTTTAAGCGAGGAACCGTGTATCTCAAGTCCCTCACGCTCAAGGGGTTCAAGTCGTTTGCCGACCGCGCCCATATGACGTTTGAGCCGGGCCTGACCGTCATCGTCGGTCCCAACGGCTCGGGAAAATCGAACATCTCTGACTCCATCCTGTGGGTCCTGGGCGAGCAGAGCGCCAAGCAGCTGCGCGGCCAGGCCATGGAGGACGTCATTTTCTCGGGCTCGTCGGCGCGCAAGCCGGTGGGTGTGGCCGAGGTCACGCTGGTGCTCGATAACTCGGACCATATGCTGCCCGTCGATTTTGACGAAGTCGCCATCACCCGTCGCATGTATCGCTCGGGCGAGAGCGAGTACCTCATCAACTCGAGTCCGTGCCGCCTGATGGACATTCAGGATATCCTGCACGATTCGGGCCTGGGTAAGGATACGCATTCCATCATCAGTCAGGGCAAGCTCGACGCCATTTTGCAGAGCCGCCCCGAGGAGCGTCGCGCCCTCATCGAGGA
>JAXIZX010000300.1:0-4797 GCA_036303765.1 Collinsella sp.
CGGCTGAAAGCGCGACCGTGGCCAGACGGGCAAAAAGCGCGCCCATGCCCGTTGCCGCGGCGGCGCTTGCCGGGCCGAGCCAAAATGACGCGACGCCGGCGGCGACCCCAGCTGCCAGAAAGGTATTGCCGGTCAGACAGCCAAGCGCGAGTGCACAGGTGAGCGTGGCGCTCGCGGCAGTCTCGGTGCGACCCCAGGCGATCCACCAACCGGACATGGCGGCGGCAAAGATCACCGCGACGGGCAGCATCGACAGGATGCCCTGTGCCTGCATGGTGGCGTTGGCCATGAGCACCAAAAAGCCCACAGCCGAGATGGCCGAGCCAATCTGGGGGGCCAGGCCAGCCGCCGCTCCGATTGCGATAGCCGCAATGACCAGGCCGGGAAGCGCCGCGACCCCGGCCGTTTGCATCAGCAAAAAGCTAAAGGTGCCGCACGTTAGCGCCGAGATAATGCGCATGGTGTAGTCGCGCGCATGGCTCCAGCGCGTGCCCGCCCAGCCGAGTGCGGGGTCGACCTCGATGGCGTCGTCCTCGTAGTGCGACGGCTCGATACCGTCGAGCTCCTGCTCGTCATCCGAAAGCTCGCCAACCATTTGCTCCAGGCTGCGACGGCCCTCGCGCACGCTGCCCAGACCGGCAAGGAGCTGGTCGCAAAATGCCTCGATGCTGTTGGGGCGGTCCTGCGGCATGGGGGAGAGCGCGCTCATGAGCGCGGCCTCGGCTCCCGGGGGAAAGTGTGGTATCAGCTCGCTGGGATAGGTGGCGCCGCCGATGATGCGGTCGAGCGAGTCGGCGGGCGTGGCCGCCATAAAGGGAGCGCTGCCGCACAGGCCCTCATAGATTACACAGGCGAGGGCAAAGACATCGGCGCGCTCATCGACCGTGCCGGTCTCGATATCGAGCTGCTCGGGCGGCATGTAGCCGATGGTGCCGCCGCGCGAGCAGCCAAAGCCACCGGCGGACGACAGTCGCGCCATGCCAAAGTCGGTGAGCTTTACATTGCCCGAGTGGTCGATGAGCACGTTGGCGGGCTTAATGTCCAGGTGGAGTACGCCATTGCTATGGGCGAAGGTGAGCGCCTGGCCCAGGGCATCGGCAATGGCCGCGGCCTCGCCAAAGGTAAGTGAGTGGCCGTCCACGCGGTGCAAAAACTCGGCAAGCGACATGCCATCGACATACTCCATAACCAGGTAGGCATAGGCTGTGTCGTGCGTAAAGTCGATGACCTGCACGATGTTGGGATGTTGAAGCATGGCGGCAGTGTGCGCCTCGCGCAGGACATCCATGATGTCGCTGGCGGGCATGCCGGCACCGTTGATAAGGGGGATGCGCTTAATGGCGACGCGGCGGCGCAGGTGCGTGTCGCGGCAGATCTCGATGGAGCCAAAACCGCCGGTCGCAAGTGTCTCGAGCGGCTGGTACCGCTTGAGCAGCTCGCGAGAGCTGGTGCCCTCCAAAGGAACGTCCGGCGAGAACCGGGCGGTATGTTGCGAGAAAAGCGGCATGGCCAACCCTCGTGCGTTTAAAGTTCGTTTGCGAGTGGCGGGCGCGGAGCCGAGCCGTTCGCGGTGGCATAGATGCTGCTAGTGTAGCACGCGCAGGTGGGCGACATTCAATTTAAGCTCCGTCTGGGGTCTGGACCTTGCGTCCGGCCTAGCGCTTCTTCTTGTTCTTCTTCTGCTTGCGCTGCTTGCCCTTGGTCTCCTGGGGCTTGTCGCCCTGCTTGGCCTCGGCGGCGGCCTTCTCGGCCTTCATTTTCTTCTTCTTGGTCTCGATGCGGAGTTTTTTGTTGATGCGCGCCTTAAGGAAGGGGCCGAACTGTTCGGCATCGCCACGGACGAAGGTGTCCTTGGGGATCGTCACGCCCTGGTCGGCGAACATGGCCACAAAGATGCGCTCGCCGTCGAGCACGTGGTCGAGCTTGTCAAACGGGAAGAACTGTGACTTGCCGCTCTTGCCCCAAACCATCAGGCCGTCCTCGTTGGCGGCGACGCGGCGATAGCGGCCACCCATGGACTCGTCGGCCTCGACGGCGTCGATAAAGTCGCGGGCGAGGGTGTGGTGCAGGTTTTTGCTCCACCAGGCCAAAAAAGCGCCGAACACGATCAGCACGACGCCGAACTTGATCCAGCTGCCGCCGGCCACCAACATGCCGATGCCGATGAGCGCGGCAATCGCGGCGGCGACGTACAGGGAGCCACGGCGCCTGGGCGAGGCGACCAGGCGCGCAAAGTCGGTGACCAGGTCGTTTTCGTACTGGTACTCGTTGAGGTACAGAATGCCGTCATCGGCCGCGGCCTGCTTCTCGAGCGCGACCTCGACCTGGTCGGCTGCTTCGGAGGGAACGAGGTTGCTCTCTGCGTCTGCCATGCTCTTTGGACTCCTATCGCGGCGGGCTCGCCGTACGGGTTATTATGAATGCAGTATGCCGTGCGACCGCATGGCCGTCGCGGCAACAAGACTCAGTATACCCGGGGGAGCACCCATGGAATCGTTGTACCGAAAGTATCGCCCGCTCACCTTCGACTCCGTGGTGGGCCAGCAGCATATCGTCTCGACGCTCGAGCACGCCATCACCGAGGGGCGCCTGTCCCACGCCTACCTGTTCTGCGGACCGCGCGGCACGGGCAAGACCACCATGGCGCGCATTCTGGCCAAGGCGCTGCTGTGCCGCAATGCCGAGGCGGCGCGCGCCGAGGGTGCAAGCGGCTGCATGCCCGACGGTACTTGCGAGGAGTGCGAGCTCATTGCCGAGGGTAACCACCCCGATGTCTACGAGCTCGATGCCGCAAGCCGTACCGGCGTGGACAACGTGCGCGAGGAGATCATCAACTCCGTCAACTTTGCCCCAGTGCGCGGCAAGTACAAGATTTATATCATCGACGAGGTCCACATGCTCACGACGGCGGCGTTCAACGCGCTGCTCAAGACGCTTGAGGAGCCGCCGGCACACGTGATCTTTGTGCTGTGCACCACCGACCCGCAAAAGATTCTGGAGACCATTCTCTCACGCTGCCAGCGCTTCGATTTCCACCGCATCGGCAACGAGGATATCGAGCATCGCCTGTCTTACGTGTGCGAGCAGGAGGGCTTCGATTACGACGACGAGGCACTCGCCATTGTGGCGCGCCATGCCAAGGGCGGTATGCGCGACGCGCTTTCCACGCTGGAGCAGCTGAGCGTCTTTGGCAACGGTTCTGTGCATGCGGACGACGCCCGCTCGCTTTTGGGCGAGGTTTCGGACCAGATTCTGGGCGAGTTTTCCCGCGCCATTGCCGATCGCGATGTTGCCGAGCTCTATGGACTGATCCGTGCGCAGGTCGAGGAGGGCAATGACCTGCTGGAGCTGACGCGCGACCTGGTGGCGCATGTGCGCGACGTGTACGTTGCCTGCGTTGCCGGTGCCCGTGCCGAGCTGTTTGAGGGCGGCTCCGAGCAGGCCGAGGCGCTTGCTGCCGAGGCCGCTGCCTTTGGCGAGCATCCTGCCGACCGCCTGGCCCGCGTGCTGACGGTGCTCGACGATGCCGCACTGGAGATGAGGGGCGCGAGCGACGTGCGCCTGGTGCTCGAGATTGCCTGCGCGCGTCTGGCGCGTCCCGAGGCCGATTTAACGATTGAGGCATTGGCCGAGCGCGTGGCACGCCTGGAGGCCATGATTGCCAACGGCGCCGTGCCGGCGAGCGTGGCTGCTGCTCAGGCCGCCGCGCCTGCAGCATCCGTACCCGCTGCTGCCCAACAGCCGACGCTCATTTCGGGCGCTCGTGCTGCCGCTCCGGCGGCATCCGCTGCCCCCGCTGCTACGTCCGCGCGCCAGGGCGGTATGCCTTGGGACCGCGGCGCTGCTGTTCCGGCTGCCCAGCCTGCGACCAAGTCCGCGGCTCCTGCGCCGGCGCCCAGACCTGTAACGCCTGCACCTCAGCCCGTTGCGGCTCCGGCTTCCGCGCCTGCTGCATCGACCGTGTCGGTGTCCAAGCCCAACAACGCCGCCCAGGTTGCCGCCGCCGGTGCTGCCGAGACCCCCGCGGTTGAGGACGCCGGCGAGCTCCAGCGCAAATGGGCCGAGGTCGTCGAGCGCGTCAAGGCTCGTCAGGCCTCCTACGCAGGGCTTTTGCTCAACGCCCGCGCCACGGCCGACGACGGCTCCAAGCTCACGGTCTCGTTCCCCGCGGGTTCGACTTTTGCCATCAAGATGCTCGGTCGCGCCGATACGCAGTCGGTGGTCCTGCCGACGGTCTGCGCGGTCTTCGGTCGTCGTACCGTCGACTATGTCCTGGATGGGGGTGGCACGCCGGCTCCTCAACATGAGGAGCATTCTCCATCTGCACGGGCTGCGGTATCTGCGGACCCGCAACCCGTGTCCTCGGTGCCCCCTGCATCCTCGAGCGCCAGCGCGACGCAGCCAAAAGCGGCGCCGGTAGCGGCACCGACCCCGTCGGCGCCTGAACCCGCTGCGCCCAAACCGGCTGCTCCGATCCCCGCGCCCAAGTCCGCTGCCGCGCCTGCGCCCAAGTCATCCGACCTGGCCAAGGCCCCTTGGCTGCGCTCCGACAACCCTGCCGGTGCTCCTGCCACGGGCAAGCTCCCGACCGAGCCCGCGCCCCGAGCGCCCGAGCGCGCGTCCGTCCCCATGGCTCAGCCGCCTGCGCAGGCTGCGCCATGGGAATCCGAGCAGGTGCCCTACGACGATGCTATGGTCGGTGGTTTTGCTGCCGATGCCGGCGGGGACGATCTGCCCCCGTTCGACGTGCCGGGTGCGGCGTCCGCGACCAAGGCCGCTGCTGTGGCACCCGCAGCC
>JAXIZX010000301.1:0-3109 GCA_036303765.1 Collinsella sp.
CGCTGCGCGGGCCGCATTTGGACAATCTGACGTTCAACTTCAAGGGCGCGACCAGAAGGTCAGCGCCCTTTCGTTTCACGTCACCTTGTCTCAAATGCGGCCCGCTCGCTGTCCGTCCTCTGCCTGCGGCGTTGTCTTGCTCCGGATGCGGCAGTTAGGGACGTTCCTTTTCTGCCGGCAGCTTGGGACACTCCTTGTAGTCATTGGGGACGTTCTTAAACGACTACATAGAACAAGAGTGGATGATCTCCCGGTTTGAGCCTGCATTCAAGCTCTAAGTGGGAGATTATCCACTCTCGTTTCGTTTGTTGATTTCGATGCCTACATTTGTAGGAACAGTTCGTGGAGGCGGGTGTCTTCGTCGAGTTCGGGGTGGAAGGTTACGCCGAGCTGGTTGTCTTGGCGGGCGGCGACAATGCGGCCATCGACTTCGGCCAGGGCCTCGGCATCGCCGTGCACCTCAACGATGCGGGGCGCGCGGATAAACGTCAGCGGCACTTCACCGTCGATGCCGGCTACCTGCCCCTTGGTTCGAAAGCTGCCGAGCTGCCTGCCGTAGGCATTGCGCTCGACGAACACATCCATGGTTGCCAGGCGCGGCGTCCCCTTATCGTCGTGGGCGGCAAGGTCGCGCGCCAGCAGAATCAAGCCGGCGCAGGTGCCCAGGACGGGCATGCCTTCAGCGATACGGGCACGAAGCTCCTCGAGCATGCCGAGCTCGGCAAGCAGCTTCCCTTGAACGGTGGACTCGCCGCCGGGAAGTACCAGACGGTCAAAGTCCTGCTTCAAATCAGCCGCCTGCCTCAGCTCAATACAGTGTGCGCCAAGCCCGGATAGTCTTGCCTCGTGCTCGGCAAAAGCGCCTTGGACCGCCAGCACGGCGACCGTTTGGTCTGCATAATCGCTCATGTGCGATCCTTTCTGCCGGACTAGCGTCCGCGCTCCTCCATGATGATTTCGATCTCGTCGGCGTTGATGCCCACCATGGCCTCGCCCAGGTCCTCCGAAAGCTCGGCGATGAGCTTGGCATCGGTGAAGTTTGCCACGGCCTTGACGATGGCGGCGGCGCGCTTGGCGGGGTCGCCGCTCTTAAAGATGCCCGAGCCGACAAAGACGCCCTCGGCGCCCAGTTGCATCATCAGCGCGGCGTCGGCAGGGGTCGCTACGCCGCCGGCGGCAAAGTTCACAACGGGAAGCTTGCCCGTGGCATGGACCTCGCGCACCAGCTCGACCGGAACCTGCAGTTGCTTGGCTGCCTCAAAGAGCTCGTCGTTGCGCAGGGCAACAACGTCACGGATCTGCTTTTGGATCTTGCGCATGTGACGCACGGCCTGAACGACGTCGCCCGTACCCGGCTCACCCTTGGTGCGAATCATCGTGGCGCCTTCGGCAACACGGCGCAGCGCCTCGCCCAGATCACGGGCGCCGCAGACAAACGGCACGTCAAACTGGGTCTTGTCGATGTGATAGACGTCATCGGCAGGGGAGAGAACCTCGGACTCGTCGATGTAGTCGATCTCGATGGCCTGCAGGACCTGCGCCTCGACGATGTGACCGATGCGGCACTTGGCCATGACGGGGATGGAGACGGCCTCCTGGATGCCCTTGATCATCTTGGGGTCGCTCATGCGCGAGACGCCGCCTGCGGCACGGATGTCGGCCGGGATGCGCTCGAGGGCCATGACGGCGCAGGCGCCTGCCTCCTCGGCGATGCGTGCCTGCTCGGGCGTGGTAACGTCCATGATGACGCCGCCCTTGAGCATCTGCGCGAGCTCGCGATTGAGTTTGACGCGGTCGGCCTTGCTGTTCTGTTCTGCCATGGTTGCTCCCTTGGTTGGCATGTGCATTGCTTGTCGGAACATCCTATCGGGGAGCTGGGTATGACAAAATACTCAGTTTTCGAGATAATTACAAGGTCAGACTAATACCAGATTGAATGACTTAATAAGGTCAGGTGATAGGCTCATGCTTGACTACAATTTGGAAAAACGCGGCGAAGCATCGCTCTATGAGTATGTTTACCAGCAAATTCGAGATGATATCGTAGCTGGACGCATTGTGGCGGGGGAGCATTTGCCGTCTAAGCGCGCCTTTGCCAGTCATCTGGGAATCAGTGTTATTACCATCGAGAATGCATATAGCCAGTTACTCGCTGAGGGCTATATTTGCTCAATACCACGTCGTGGCTACTACGCTTGCGAGCTTCCGGATGCACCGGTTTTGGCTTCGGCTGCGGAGGGCATCGACCGAGATGCCGTCTCTGTGGGCCCCAGCGTGCATGATGTCAACGGACAGGTCGAGCGATTCGATGCGCTTTCTCCTTCTGCTTTGGAGGCGGCGCGGCTTTGGCAAAGCGCGCTACGGGCGACGCTGGCATCCGAAGACGAGCGCGAAATCTTTTCGCCCGCACCGGCGCAGGGCACTGCTCGGCTGCGACGCGCAATTGCTCACCATCTGCACGGGACAAGGGGTATGAATGTCGACCCCAACAACATCGTTATCGGTGCGGGCGCCCAGCTGCTCGATACCATGTTGGTTCAGTTGCTTGGCGCGGACAAGGTGTATGCCGTTGAGGATCCGGGCTATTTGCGCCTGACGCGCATCTATCAGGCTATGGGCTGCCAAGTACGACATATCCCGTTGGATGACGACGGCGTGGACCTGAGCGCTCTGCAGAAAACCGGGACCGATGTCCTTCACCTTATGCCGTCCCATCAGTATCCGACCGGCCTTGTGACGAGCATTGCGCGTCGCTATGCGCTGCTGAGCTGGGCCGCCGAGCGACCAGATCGGTATCTCATCGAAGATGACTTTGATTGTGAGTTTCGCCTTGCCGGGAAGCCGATTCCCGCGCTCGCGTCGATTGATGCCGCCCAGTCGGTTATCTACACCAACACGTTTTCGAAGAGCCTTTCATCGGCGTTGCGTCTAGCGTACATGGTGCTGCCCGATGAGCTAATGGAGCGGTTTAGGCGCAACCTTGGTTTCTACGCCTCGTCGGTGAGCTCTGTTGACCAGGTCGCTTTGGCGCGTTTGCTGGAATCTGGTGATTACGAGCGACATGTGAACCGCGTGCGCGTTCGTGCTCGCGAGGCGCGTGATGGCCTGA
>JAXIZX010000302.1:0-3333 GCA_036303765.1 Collinsella sp.
AACCTGTTGTTGTGGTGATTTCAGATTCTAGGACGAGGGCCGTTCTTCGTTAAACGGGCGCTAGGGCGTCACCCTTACACCAACATTTTCGACGCGATCGTGCATTTGCTTCTTGTCCGATTTTCAAGTGATAATTTGCCCACTTGGACACTGCTAAATATCGCGAAACAACACCGCCGATATCGCGCTAGGGCACCGGGGCCGAGTTAGGCCCCGGTGCCTTCTGCCTAAATTACTTCGTCTGAATAAACAAAGTAATTCCTAATGGCCTTTCCGTAATAATCAACGAGGACCGAAACTAGCTGACGATCTTCACCGGTAAAAGGAATGCTTACTTTCTCCCTATTCAGACCCGTTACGTATTCGTGTAAGCCCGCATCAACTAGATACGATTCAACGTCATAGGTTGACATATGATCCTCGTTCTCCGCTAGGAAACGGGCGGATAAAAGAACGCGATCTGATCTATTTAAATCACAATGATGTAATGTGTATTTCACGGGCTCTTCTGGCATTGGAACGCTCATACCGCTGTGAAGCCATAACGAAATGCTCTTAGAAAATAAATTGCAAGCATCACATCGCTCGCCTTTTGTGAAATGCTCACACTCATCCATTAAAGGTATCAAATAGAAATCACAGAAGGACGTCGCTAAGTCGGTAGTGTGCCAGAAGTTGGTGTAAGGGGCCGCTTCCCTGGCCGTAGAAAGCAGGAAGCGGTTATCGCCTAGAATTCTAATTGCTGAAGTCAGGATTCGTGGAAAGGCAATAACCGCATATGGACAAGATACACGAGATCGCGGGCGGAGGCGCCCTGATGCCGAGCTTCGACGACGGCATGGTGAACATGGCCGAGCCCATAAGGGTGATGGCCGAGTCGTTCATCTAAGAGATTATGTACGCCCAGGCCGATGAGGCATGCGAGGCCGGCAACCGGCTCTCCTACATCTGGCTCGACGCCGCCTACATCAAGAGCCGCAGTGAGGGCCGGGCACAGTCGACCGCGCCCGTCACGGTCACATAGCCGGTCCAAAGAAGCGTTCGCATCTCCATCACGCCCTCCTGCTATTTCGCCTCCAATGCGCAAGGAGCTTACCAGCTTCTTCAGCAGAGACCTCGTTTCTATCATCATCGTCTCTATTCGAAGCGCAGAAAGCCGCCGCAACCAGCTGGCAGTCTTCCGGCAACTCAAAAAAGCTGCCATCTGTGCGAGCCTCAGCAAGAAGACCGTCGACCTTTGCGAGCTCGACCACCTTTGCGACAGCAGTCTTATCGAATGAGAAGCTCGTTACTTCGTCGCTGCCCAGCAAGGTGTAGCGCTTCGGCCCGAACGAGAGAAAAGACGCGCACCCCGCCCCGTCTGCATTGGCAATCCTTTTCGCATAAGCCATGAATTCATTGGGTTTACGCTCTTTGAGCAAGATCAACGCATAATGACACTCATCGTCTAGGAACAGGTTCCTCGCGGCGGCGTCCTCGCCCACCCTGGCGCAAACGGCATCGGAAAGCTCGAAAATGTCGCCTTCGGGCAAAAGCGTCTTGCACCCACCGTTTCCCCCGTCATTCAGGCTGTTCAGCTGCGATATCAAGAAAGGCACGAGCGGATAGACAATTCTACCCTTGCTCTCGTCCACCGACGCTCGCAGAATCTCGTCAGACTTAGCAGGCCCCAACTGTTTGAACAGCAACTCGATGAGTCTGAGGAGTTCCAGGTCGGCACTCGTCGAGGCCAAAGGGGCGTATCTCTTTTCCTTACTCAGACCCAAGGCCAAAAGGTACGCCTTGGTGACGATTTCGGCACGTCCTTCCTCCAACGTCGATACACGGGCCCTCATAGCCGATACAAAGTCGATCATACTCCCCGCTTCGGCGTGCCTGCGCAGGTCATCGAGCAACACACCGCCATCGCTCACATTCAACGCATCCTGTACCTCGTGAACATCGATTCCGTCCGGCATGTTCGAATGGAAGTATTGATCGAAGGAATCGGCCCGCCAGATAGCGTTCAAGCTCTCCCTCGAGTAAGAGACGCAATGACTCATGCCAGTTTTATTTGCAACCCGCGGGAAAAGCCTGCAGACGGCCTTGACCGCCCACTTGGCTTCAGATCTCGGGACTATCCTAGAAATCAGCTCCTCCAAATTGGCGAGGTTGTCTTTTGGATCCATGTTATTCATATATAACGACGATCCGATTGTGCCGCAAAGGAGGTCCTTGTGCACGCGAATCCAATCAACGAGTTTTGGCACCTTGAGTTCCAGTACCGCCAAGGCGACGACGTCCTCGAAGCAGCAGAATCGCGGCAGGATGCTCAACTTCGCCTTTAACGCGTTCGTGAACCATCGAACCTCCCTTATGGTGAAGAACCGATTGTTCAGAAACGTCAGGCGGACGCCGTTCCACCTCTTGTCGTCGAGGTCCTCCAGCCTGTATGCAAACGACTTGAAAATCGCATTGATGTCCTTGAGAAGCACCCGCTCCAAATCGGCCGATGAAATGGACGGCAGGTGCACAGGGACTTGGACCACCTTCTCCAGATATTCGGCGCCATCGCAATTCTGGACTTCACTCAAAGCCCGCGTAACCACCTCCTCATCGAATGAAAGAAGGTAGTTTATCTTCGGAAGCTTCGCCAGGGAGGCGACGAGCTGAAACACCATACGCACCTGATCGTTCGGCAGCCGATCAATGTCGTCGATGATCACTACGACCCGCCCATCGAACTTGAGGAGCTCCTCCTCAAGTCTCTGTTTCTTCGAAGAGACGCTTCCCGCCCTTTCTGCGGATTTCCTCAACCTGCTCGTCAAACGTTTGCCGAAGGCAGGCACAGCAACGCCTGCAAGCGGCGCGCCCGCCAAACTGGCAGCGGCACCGGCGGTAATCAACAAGGCTTCAGAATATGCCGCGAAAGCATTGAGCACCTCGGGGCGCTTACCGCACAGCTTGCCGAATAACTTGCCGAATAGCGTGCGCCGCCCATGTACATCTTTATCAAGCGCACTCCCGACTTCCTTAAGAAACTGAGCGAGCAGCTGCTCGGACGTGAGGTAATTCCAGGGCTCAAAACGGACGACAGAGACGCCCGCCTTGCCGTCATCGTCTTTTCGGGAGAGCGCATTTTCAACGAGGTTTATAACCGAAGTCTTGCCTGATCCCCAAGGCCCATACAAACCAATGACAAGGGACTCGGGACCAGCTGCGGATTTCAGAATATCGATCGCGTCGAAAATGTTGGTGTAAGGGTGACGCCCTAGCGCCCGTTTAACGAAGAACGGCCTTCGTCCTAGAATCTGAAATCACCACAACAACAGGTTCTAGGAAAGGACGAAGACC
>JAXIZX010000303.1:0-5571 GCA_036303765.1 Collinsella sp.
CGCAGGCCCTCGGCAAAGCTCGGAGCACCCACGGGCATGATCATGAACTCCTGGAAGTCGACGTTGTTGTCGGCATGCACGCCGCCGTTGAGGATATTCATCATAGGTGTGGGCAGCAGATGAGCGTTGACGCCGCCCAGGTACTGGTACAGCGACAGGCCCGACGACTCGGCAGCGGCGCGGGCAACGGCCAGCGACACGCCCAGGATGGCGTTGGCACCGAGCTTGGTCTTGTTGGGGGTACCGTCCGCGGCAATCAGCGCGGCATCGACGGCGCGCTGGTCGAAGGCATCGAGGCCCACGACGGCGTTAGCGCACTCGTTGTTGACATGCTCGACGGCCTGCGAAACGCCCTTGCCCAGATAGCGGCCCTTGTCGCCGTCACGCAGCTCACATGCCTCAAAGGCACCGGTCGAAGCACCCGAAGGCACCATTGCGCGGCCAAAGCTGCCGTCCTCGAGCACGACCTCGACCTCGACGGTGGGATTGCCGCGGCTGTCGAGCACCTCGCGACCGTAGACGTCCAAAATATCGCTCATGTTGTCTCCCTCTCACTTGGAAACGTAGTGGATGCAAGCGACCGGCTGACCGTGCACCGTCGGTGCGTCTCCGTAAGTTAGCCATGTCACACTTTTTGCATTATGCCCTAAGTTAGCCAAGGGATACAATCTTTTTTAAAAAATAATGGGGCGATGGGACAAGTCCGTCCCATCGCCCCCGCGGTATTACTCCCCTGCCTTTGCTGCGTCCCACAGGTCGTTGAGGCCATGGGTCGAAAGCTCGGCAAGATCAACATGGGCATCGGCCGCCATCTGCTCCATTGCAGCCCAACGGCGACGGAACTTGGCCGTGCTGGCACGCAGGGCGCTCTCGGCGTCAATCCCCTCTTTGCGCGCAACGTTGACAAGGGCAAAGAGTAGGTCACCAAACTCCATCTCGCGCTCGGGCGAGCCAGGGGCCTCGGCCTCAAACTCGGCACGTTCCTCGGCGACCTCGTCCCACACGTCCTGGACCGTCTCCCACTCAAAGCCCACGGCAGCTGCCTTGCGCGACACCTTTTGCGCTTGCATCAGCGCCGGCAGGTGCGTGGGCACGCCGTCGAGCAGTCCCTCGGGCGCGGCCTCGCCTGCCGCCACGGCCTTGTCCTTGGCGGCCTTCTCGGCAAGCTTGACCTCGTCCCAAATCTTGAGCACCTCGTCAGAGCTGTCGGCATCCGCATCGCCAAACACGTGCGGATGACGGCGAATGAGCTTGGCGTCGATATCGTGCGCCACGTCGGCCAGCGTAAACTCGCCGGCGTCCGCCGCGATCTGCGCATGCAACACTACCTGCATGAGCACGTCGCCCAGCTCCTCGCGCAGGTGTGCCGCATCATCGGCCTCGATGCAGTCGAGCGCCTCGTAGGCCTCCTCGATCATGTTCTTGCCAATGCTGCGGTGCGTCTGCTCGCGGTCCCACGGGCAGCCGTCGGGCTGACGCAGGCGCCAGATGGTCTGCACCAGATGCTGCAGCTCGGCCGATGCATCTACCAGCGTGGACAGGTCACGCGAACCCTCGGCATTTTGCTGAGCCATATGCTCGGCCATGGCTAGTCCTCCTCCATGATCACGTGGCGGAACGCGCCGCCCTCGTAGATGCCGTAGCTGTGCGTACCGTCCTTGGGGATGCTCACGCTGCCGGGGTTGAAGAGCCACAGACCAGGATGCTCCTCGCTCGCTTCGTTGACCTTGATGTGCGTGTGACCGTAGACGAGCGCGGAGCCCTCGGGCAGCGCGGGCGCGTGGTCGACGCTGTTGTGCATACCGGCGCCAAAAACGTGGCCGTGCGTCAGGAACAGCTCGCGGCCGCTCTCGTCGAACAGCGTGGCGTAGTCGGCCATGACAGGGAAGTCGAGCACCATCTGGTCGACCTCGGCGTCGCAGTTGCCGCGCACCGCGATGATGCGGTCAGCCAGGGCGTTGAGCAGCGGGATTACGCGCTTGGGGGCGTAATCGCGCGGCAGGTCGTTGCGCGGACCGTGGTAGAGCAGGTCGCCCAGCAGGACGATGCGGTCGGGCTGCTCGGATTCGATGGCGGCGCAGAGGCGCTCGGTCCAGTATGCCGAGCCGTGGATGTCGGAGGCGAGGAGGTATTTCATGATGGTCCTTTCGGGTGGGGTTGATATGACTGGGCGCGGGATGTCGCCGGCCGCGCTATTCAAATCGCAGTGCCGCGCTCTGGGCCGCCTGCATCACGCGTTGGAGCGGCACGTTGTGCTCGCGAGCGAGGCGGGAGCAGTCCTCGTACTCGGGCGCCGCACGCTCACTGCCGTCGGGCAGAGTCGCCACCTTAACGGATACCTCGCCCCAAGGCGTCGCCACCTGCTCAAAACGACGCGGCAGACAGACGCGCTCCATAACCTGGCGGCGGATGCCGTTGGTCGTGGTTTCCAAAAAGATGATCATCTGCAGACGGTCAATGTCCTCGCGGGCGCAGATTACCTGCAGCTGCCAGCCGGGACGACCTTTTTTGCAGTAGAGAGGCAGCCAGTGCACTTCGCGGGCGCCCGCCTCGCGCAAGCGGTCGGCGGCATAGGCGAGTACCTCGGGCGACGCATCGTCGATGTCGCACTCCAGCTTGACGATGGTTTCGGGCGCATCGGTCTCGCGGGACAGCGGAGATGTACTTCCACGTTGCATACGGTCCGGATCCTTTCCGCACGGGCTCGTTTTATTCATCCAAACGCTAGCACATCGGACGTGGCACAAGCGTGACTTTCGTCCGTCGCCGCCCTTGCCCCCATCCAAACGTGTACGTCAGCCTCCAAACATGTCATTATTTGTCGGTTTTGGAGGCTGACGTACACGTTTTGAGAGCAAGCGAGGCCGCACCACGCGCCGCGCAACCTTTCCAATCGATTTCGATCCCCGGCGTGCCCGGCGTGTTGAGAGCTGCGCCATTACAATGAAGCGGATTCGCTTGACGCAAAGGAGCTGCCATGTCTGCTTGCCCGCTGGTCGATTGCCACACCCACACCACGTTTTCGGACGGACATGCCTCGTTTGAGGACAACGTTCGCGCCGCTGCTGCGGCCAGCTGCCGCGTCATGGTCTCGACCGACCATCTCACCCTGCCCGCCAGCATGGATGCCAACTGCGAAGTGCAGGTTACTGAGGGCGACCTGCCGGCACATCGTCTGGCTTTTGAGGACGCTCGCAATCTTGCCGCTCAGATTGCGCCAGAACTCAGCTTTATCTATGGCTTTGAATGCGATTGGTACGAGGGCTGCGAGCCTTTGGTTGAGCGCTGGTCCCAGGGCGCCGTCGTGCGCCTGGGCAGTGTGCACTGGATTGGCAACCCAGGCGATATCATGGCCGGTGCCGCGGGTACGGCGGGAACGGAGGACGTCGCTCGTCCCGATACGCCCGATTCGCGCTGCGGCTGGATCGACGATGACACCAACCTGCACGTTTGGGAAAACCTGGGGGTACGCGGCGTGTGGGAGCGCTATGTCGATGACTGGTGCCGCGCCTGCGAGAGCCCGCTCAACTTTGATGTGATGGCTCACCCCGACCTGGTCATGCGCTTTTCGAAGGAAGGCTTTGCGCCCGATTTTGACCCCGCACCGTTTTGGCAGCAGATGGCAGAGTGCGCGCACGATACGGGCCGCCGCGTTGAGGTCTCGACGGCCGCACCGCGCAAGGGCTTGGGCGACTACTACCCCGCAACCGGTCTTTTGCGCTGCTTTGCCCATGCCGAAGTGCCGATCACCTTTGGCTCGGACGCGCACCGCGCCTGCGATATCTGCTGGAACATCCGCGAGGCCCAGGCGCACGCCTACGACTGCGGTTATCGAACCTTCGACATCCCCCACGCCACCGGCGAATGGGAATCCACGCCCCTCGCCTAGCCATCCCTTCATAAGTTGCGGTGAAATAGGGATTGTTTTGCTTGATGAAGCGCTTAAACAGTCCCTATTTCACCGCAACTTCCATGACCCCGTTACACCAACAAAGACTGTCCCAAACGACTAGTGGCGGCGGGCGTTGAGTTCGCCGGCCAGCTCGTCGAGGGTGATGCCGTAGCGCTCGAGCGTCACGAGCAGGTGGTAGACCAGGTCGCCGGCCTCGTAGCGGATGTGATCGTGATCGTTATCCTTGCAGGCCATGATCACCTCGCTCGCCTCCTCGGCAAGCTTCTTGAGCAGCTCGTCCTCGACGTCGGTCAACAGACGAGCGGTGTAGCTCTCCTGCGGCGATGCGTCGCGACGGCCGTGAATCACCTCGGCGAGCCCCGTCAGCGTCTCACCGATATTTCCATCCTGAACGTTTGCGGTGCGCACACCCATAGTTCAATCCTTTCTGGTTGGCCGAGCGTCTAATCGAGCGCCCGCCCTACGCGAGTTTCTTAAAGAAGCAGGTACGGTTGCCGGTATGGCAGGCCGGACCCGGCGAGTCAACCTTGACCAGCAGCGTATCGCTATCGCAGTCGGCCCAAAGCTCCTTGACCTCCTGCATATTGCCGCTCGTCGCGCCCTTGTTCCAGAGCTCCTGGCGACTGCGGCTCCAAAACCACGTGGTACCGGTCTTGAGCGTCAGCCCCACCGACTCCTCGTTCATCCAAGCAACCATAAGCACCTCGCCGGTGTCATACTGCTGAACCACACAAGGAATCAGCCCCTTGGCGTCGTATGTAAGCTTTGAAGGATCGGTTATCTCTTCCATTTCTCTTCCCAAATTCAAACTTCGCAGGTCGGTGAGGGTTGTCCAGGTGCCCGAGATTCCGAGCGACAAGCCCGACGACGCGTACTTAAGTACGCGAGGAGGGTTGGAGCCGGAAGGTCGGGTGCCTGGGCAAGCCGCAGCATTAGAAGTCCAGCCTCACAGGAATACCTTGAGAGGCCATATACTCTTTGACTTCGCGAATGCTGAACGTCCCAAAGTGAAAGACGCTCGCCGCCAGCACGGCATCGGCCTCGCCCTCAATCACGCCCTCGGCAAAATGCTCGAGCGCGCCCACACCGCCGCTCGCAATCACCGGAATCGGCACCGCGCGCGCCACGGCGCGGGTGAGCGCCAGGTCAAATCCGGCCTTGGTGCCGTCGCGGTCCATACTGGTGAGCAGGATCTCGCCGGCGCCGCGACGAGCCGCCTCCTCGGCCCACGCCACCGCGTCGATGCCCGTGGCGTTGCGGCCGCCCGCCGTGAAGACCTCCCACTTGTCGGCACCAGATGCGCCGGGCAAACCGACGCGCTTGGCATCGATCGCCACGACCACGGCCTGGCTACCAAACGCCGCGGCAGCCTGGCTAATCAGCGACGGGTCGCGCACGGCGGCAGAGTTGAGCGACACCTTGTCGGCACCGGCTGCAACCATGGTGCGCATGCCCGCCAGGTCGCGAAAACCGCCGCCCACGGTATAGGGAATGGCTAGCTCCTCGGCCGCATGCGCCGCCATCTCGATGGTCGTCGCACGGTTGTCGCTCGTGGCGGTAATGTCCAAGAAGACGACCTCGTCCGCACCCTCGCGGTCGTAGGCGCGCGCCAGCTCCACCGGATCGCCCGCATCGCGCAAGCTCACAAAGTTGACGCC
>JAXIZX010000304.1:0-7128 GCA_036303765.1 Collinsella sp.
ATGCAGATCGTCATGGCGTTTATGATCCTCACCATGGTTTCGGTCATCCTGCCCCGCGCCGAGGTCGCAGCCGAGCGCGTGGAAGAGGTCATCACCTGCCCCACGAGCAGCAACGACCCTGCCTCGCCCACACTGCCCGCGGCCAGCGCGCCGCGCGGCGAGCTCACCTTCCGTGACGTGAGCTTCCAGTATCCCGATGCCCGCGCCGACGTCATTAGCGGCGTAAACTTCACCACGCACGCCGGCCAGATGCTCGGCATCATTGGCTCCACGGGTTCGGGCAAGTCCACGCTTGTGCAGCTCATCCCGCGCCTGTACGACGTCACGGGCGGCAGCATTTCGCTCGACGGCATCGACGTGCGTGACATGACTCTCTCCGAGCTGCGTCGCCGCATCGGTTATATTCCGCAGCAGGGTCGTCTGTTCTCGGGTACCGTCGAGAGCAACCTCAAGTTTGCCGGCGACATGGTGAGTGACGAGGATATGCGCCAGGCAGCACGCGTCGCCCAGGCGGAAGACTTTATCGCCGAGCGCGAGGGCGGCTACGACTCCCCCATCAGCCAGGGCGGCTCCAATGTCTCGGGCGGTCAGCGCCAACGCCTGGCCATCGCCCGCGCGTTGGCCAAAAAGCCCGAGGTCGTGGTGTTCGATGACTCGTTTAGCGCCCTCGACTACAAGACCGACGCTCGCCTGCGCGAGGAGTTGGCCAAAAACGTCACCGACGCCGCGCTCGTGGTCGTGGCCCAGCGCATCGCGACCATCATGCACGCCGACCAGATCATCGTGCTCGACGACGGCCACGTAGTGGGCACCGGCACGCACGAGGAGCTGCTGCGCAACTGCCCGGCGTACCTGGAGATCGCACAGTCGCAGCTTTCCGCCGAGGAGCTGGGGCTTACCCAAGAAGAAATTGCAGCCGTCATGGAAGGAGGCGAGCGCTAATGGCAGACGAGACCAAGACTCAGATTCCCAAGCCCACCCGCCAGCGTGGTCCCATGGGCCGCATGGGCGGCATGCGTCGCGGCGAAAAGGCCAAGGACTTTAAGGGCACCATGAGGCAGCTGCTCGGCTATATCGGCCAGCACAAGATTGCCGTGTTTGCCGCCGTCGCCTTTGCCGTGTGCTCGGTCATCTTTAACATTGTGGGACCCAAGGTGCTCGGCCAGGTTACGACCAAGCTGTTCGAAGGCCTGGTCGCCAAGGTCAACGGCACCGGCGACGTTGACTTTGACTGGATCGCCAAGACGCTCGGCTTTTTGCTCTGCCTGTATCTGGCGAGCTCTGTCTGCAGCCTGGTCCAGGGCTGGCTCATGACCGGCGTCACGCAAAAGATCTGCTACCGCATGCGCAAGGAAATCGCCGCCAAGATTGCCGTCGTGCCGATGAGTTACTTCAACGGCCACAGCAAGGGAGACGTACTCAGCCGCATCACCAACGACGTCGATACGCTGGGTCAGTCGCTCAACCAGAGCGTGACGCAGCTCATCACGTCGGTGACGCAGATTATCGGCGTGCTCGTCATGATGCTTTCGATCAGCCTGCCGCTTACCGGCGTCACCGTGCTCACGCTGCCGGCCGCCGCGATTATCTTGACCGTAATGATTCACTTCTCGCAGCCGTACTTCCGCGAGCAACAGCAGGTTCTGGGCGCCGTCAACGGCATTATCGAGGAAGACTTTGCCGGCCAGAACGTCATTCAGGTGTTCGACCGCGCCGAGGCCTCGATCGAAGAGTTCGACCGTCAAAACGACCGCCTCTTTATTAGTGGCTGGCGCTCGCAGTTCCTGTCGGGCCTGATGATGCCGCTTATGAGCTTGGTGGGCAACATGGGCTACGTGGGCGTCGTCGTGGTGGGCGCGCAGCTCGCGCTGACCGGCAATGCCACGCCCGGCGACATCCAGAGCTTTATCCAGTACGTGCGCAACTTTACGCAGCCGGTGCAGCAGCTGGGCAACGTGAGCAACACGATGCAGTCGATGGCCGCCGCCACCGAGCGTGTGTTTGAGTTCCTGGCCGCGCCCGAGGAGGAGCAGAAGGCCGACGCGCAGATTCCCGAGAAGCGCCCCGGCCACGTGGAGTTCGACCATGTCAAGTTTGGCTACACGCCCGACAAGACCATCATCCACGACTTTAGCTGCGAGGCGCAGCCCGGCCAGACCATCGCCATCGTCGGCCCCACCGGCGCCGGCAAGACCACGCTCATTAAGCTGCTGCAGCGCTTCTACGATGTGGACGGCGGTTCGCTGCGCGTCGAGGGTGTCGACGTGCGCGACTGGGACCGCGCGGCGCTGCGCGGCGAGTTTGCCATGGTGCTGCAGGATACCTGGCTGTTTAACGGCACCATCCTCGAGAACATCCGCTACGGACGCCCCGACGCGAGCGACGCCGAGGTCGAGGCCGCCGCGCGCGCCGCACGTTGCGATCACTTTATTCATACGCTCGCCGGTGGCTACGACTTTATGATCAACGAGGAGGGCACCAACCTGTCGCAGGGTCAGCGCCAGCTCGTGACCATCGCCCGTGCCATTTTGGCCGACCGCCCGGCACTGATTCTGGACGAGGCGACTTCCAACGTCGATACCCGTACCGAGGAGCTCATTCAGCGCGCCATGGATGCGCTGATGCAGGGCCGCACCAGCTTTGTCATCGCGCACCGCCTGTCCACGATCCGCAACGCCGACGTGATCTTGGTGATTCGCGACGGCGACATCGTCGAGAAGGGCACGCACGACGAGCTGCTCGCCCAGGGCGGCTTCTACGCCGACCTGTACAACTCGCAGTTCGACGAAGCGGCGTAAAAACCGACGGCAAACAACCGCAATGCCAAGAAAACGGGGGCGCAGGACAACCTGTGCCCCCGTTTTTTTGTTCTGCGACCTTCAAACCGCCTCCCCTGGGACCTGATTGACAGCCCCTTCGAGGCCCCGTGGGCAAAAAATGGCAAATATGAGTACTGTTACTTTTTTAGCAACAGCCAAAACAACCCCAAATGCCGTTTTCACGGCTTACACGCGTCCCTAAATTGATCAAACAGCCCTATAGCGAACTTATATGTGTTTACGTTAATGAACATATTTTGCTGTTATGTCTATTATTTTGCGAAGGCAATATGATACTAAGATAGCAACCGTACTCATATTTGGCATTTTTTGCCCACAGGGTATTTCCTAGGGAACCGACAACAGCCTTAGGGTCCCGCGCGGCGCCGCTCCCTCCCGGCATCCGCCGACGTTTCCCCAGATAAAACCTGCCAAAATAAACCTGTCCCTTTTTGGTAGGTTTCGGGGTGACAAGGACTTGCACTTTAGCGTGCGACAGCGGATAATGCCGAGCATTCGACAATACGCTTATTGCTCTTTCTATAGATTGAGGAGGCCCCTATGGCCATGGAATTCAAACGCAAGTTGCCGATCCCCATGGAGATCCGCGAGGAAATGCCGCTTTCTGCCGAGCTTACCGCCAAAAAGCAGGCATTTGACGCCGAGGTCGCCAAAGTCTTTACCGGCGAGGACGCACGCAAGGTGCTCATCATCGGCCCGTGCTCTGCCGACCGCGAGGATTCGGTCCTCGAGTACATGAACCGACTGGCCAAGACCGCCGAGGAGGTCAAGGACAAGCTCATCATCATTCCGCGCGTCTACACCAATAAGCCGCGTACCAAGGGCACCGGTTACAAGGGTTTGCTGCACAACCCCAACCCCGAGGCTCCCGACGACCTGCTCGAGGGCGTCAAGGCCATCCGCCATATGCACCTGCGCGTTATTGAGGAAACGGGCTTCTTCACCGCCGACGAGATGCTCTATCCGTCCAACTACCAGTACCTCGTTGACCTGCTGAGCTATGTTGCCGTGGGCGCACGCTCGGTCGAGAACCAGGAGCATCGCCTGGTGTCGAGCGGCATTTCGGTACCCGTCGGCATGAAGAATCCCACTGCCGGCTCTACCACCGTTATGCTCAACTCCATTTACGCCGCGCAGGCGCACCAGAGCTTCATCTTCCGCAACTGGGAGGTCGAGTGCGACGGCAACCCACTCGCACACGCCGTTATGCGTGGCTACATCGGTCTCGATGGGCGCACCTACCCCAACTACCACTACGAACACCTGGAACGCCTGGCCGAACGCTATACCGAGCATGCCGGCTATGCCAATCCGGCAGCGGTCATCGACTGCAACCACGACAACTCGGGCAAGCGTCCGCTGGAGCAGTATCGCATTTGCAAGGAGGTGCTCGACAGCTGCCGCCGCAACGAGTCCATCTCCAAGCTGGTCAAGGGCTTTATGATCGAGTCCTACCTGGAGGACGGCAACCAGCCGGTCGACGGCGGCGTCTTTGGCAAGTCGATCACCGATCCGTGCCTGGGCTGGGAAAAGACCGACTACCTCATCCACGAGATCGCGGAACGTATTTAGTTACGCGGTTTTACCAAACCGCGTAACGGCTCGACGCTGCAAACCCGCCAGAACGGCAATCTGCCTTTCAGCTTCGACGGCATGACCAAAAGGTCAATGCCGCCTCGCTTCAAGGCACCTTGCTCGCTCTGGCGGGTTTTCGCTGACGTTTTTCGACCTGCATCGTTGCCAGAGTTGGCACCAATGACTAATGCGGTAGCAAGCTACGTCGGTCCGATTGATCGGCTGGGTTTTCGAGGTGCCCCAGGTCGCCGCGAAAGAGGAGCGAAGCGTACTTTGATGAACGGCAAGGTGCCGTGCCTCGGGAAGACAAACAGTTACGCCGAGGGTTCCTGCTGCGTTATGCAGTGGATGTTGCCGCCGCCGAAGACGACCTGCTCGGACTGAACGCCGACGCACTTGTAGACGCCCTCGCCCCAGACCTCGTCATAGATCTTCTGGAGCGTGTCAACGGCAATCTGATCGTTCTCGTCGCCGTACTGCGGGACGATAACGCCGTGGTTGGTGACCAGGTAGTTCATGTAGGAGGCGATCAGCGGCTCGTTGGCAACGCGCGGCTCGGCGTTCTCGTCGGCGTCGATGGTGTCGCAGGAAGCCTGGTCCATGAACAGCGGGTTCACAGGCATACAGAGCTTGTAGACCTTCATCTTGCGGCCCTTGGCGTCAACGGCGTTGGAGAGGGTCTCGTAGACAGCGTGGCACTGCTCGTAGAACGGATACTCGGGATCGTCGGTCCAGATGCAGGCCATGACGCCCGGAGCGATGAACGTAGCGACATCATCGATGTGGCCGTTGGTCTCCTCGGGATCGATACCCTCCTTAACCCAGATGACCTTCTCGACACCCAGGTAATCCTTGAGGTGCTCGTCCATATAGGCGCGAAGTTCCTCACTCCAGGGCTCAAACTTCTTGTGGAACTTGGGCCAGATGGACTCGGGATCCTCTTCCTCCTCCAGAACCGCAGAGCAGGTGCGGCCCGGGGAAAGCAGGCACTGGTCGGTCACGACCACGGTGCCTTCGCCGTCGACGGTAATAGAACCGCCCTCGAGGATCATGTCATCGGGACGATAGCGACGGCAGCCGGAAAGCTCAGCCATCTTAAGGGCAATCTGCTCGTCCTTGTCCCACGGGAAATAGAGGCCGTCGACGAGGCCGCCGTAGGCGTTGAAGTGCCAGTGGTTGGCGCGCTTATTGCCCTTGCCATTGATAACAAAAGTGGCAGCGGTGTCGCGGAACCAAGCGTCGTCGGTGGTCATCTCGATAACGGTGACGCTCTCGTCTTCCTCAAAGGCGGCCTTGCAGTTGGCGTAGTCGGCCTGGTTGGCGCACATGGTGACCGGAGTGAACTCGGCGATGGCGCGAGCGATGGCGGCATACTGCTTCTGAGCCGGCTTGGCACCATGGGCCCAAGTATCGGTGCGATGGGGCCAGCCCATCCACACGCGATCCTGTGGGGCGAACTCAGCAGGCATAAAGAAGCCATCGGCCTTAGGGGTGGACTCGGACTCGGTGATCGTACGCATAAGATTTCCTCCAAATCGAACGATCGCTTGCTGCGGGCGGGTTACCCGCAGCCTAAAACCAAGAGATGGTAGGCGCCCGTTCCCCGGCAAAGGTCGGGGCGCCTGGCACCGGTTTTCACGGATGTCGCACCGGCAAGCGACGACGTAACCCGGTGCGCGGAAACAAAACGCACGAAGGATACGGAAGAGAGATTGGGGCGGGCGGTGGTTACCGGAGCAATAGCTCACACCCACCTCAGAGAAAGGTTAGCAAACCTGTTGCTTGGGCACGCCTCCGAAGAGGCTAGAGTGTCCCGAGTCGGGAGCGACAAGCCCGACGAAGCGTACGTTGGTACGCGAGGAAGGTTGGAGCCCCGAATCCGGGTGCTCTAGTCCTCCTCGGACTCCTCAGCGAGGCGCTGAGCAGCCAGCTCGGGAGTGAGACCCTTGTACTCGGTCTCGCGGCCCTTAGCACTGACGACGCGGACAACCTCGCCAATAAGCAAGAGCACGATGAAGATGACGATCATCGGGACCTTATCGCCAATCTCATCGACAGAGAACGGAATCAGCGTTGCAACGATAGCCAGAATCAGCTCGATGCAGGGAATAGCCAGCATGACCTTCATCATGGCTCCCTTAAACGGGAACGTAAAGATACGCTCACGGTTGGGGTCGTTCTTACGAAGGTTGAGGAATGCCGGAAACATCGGGATGTAGGTCAGCAGCAGGAAGACAACGGAGGTACCGAAGAGCATCCAGAAGACACCGTTGGAGATGGCGTCGATGGGAACCAGCTGCAGGCACAGCACCAGGGAGGCAACGATGGCGTTGACCAGGTTGGCGCCGTTGGGCATGTCGTCATCCGAGATCATCGAGGCGAAGACCTTGGGCATGTTGCCATGCTCGGCAGCATAGCGAGCAACGGAGTTGACGCCGAAGGACCAGGCAGCCATGTTGGCGAACAGCGTGATCAGGAAGGCGATGCAGATGACCTTAAAGATCATGGAATCGCCCACAATAGTCTGGACAGCGTAGATCATGCCGTAGTCGGGATCGATGGAATCAGCCGACACAGCAGCGCCGATGCCAAAGCCAGCGAACAGGTAGATCACGGCGATGGACAGGCCGCCGACGATGATAGCCTTGGGGATATCGCGAGCGGGATCGGCCATATCGTCGGTCATGGTGCAGATGACCTCGAAGCCCATGAA
>JAXIZX010000305.1:0-5306 GCA_036303765.1 Collinsella sp.
CCGGACGCCGCAAGCACCACCTCACAAGCGGTATCACCGAGCGAGTCGGAGATAACGATAACGGTGGGACGAGCGGTGACCGGGCAATCCATGCGGGGCTCCTTTTGCGCTTATGCGCAAGCTGGCTTACTTTTTGCGGGCAAGCTCACCGATGTTGGCGATGCCAGAGAAAACGGCCTCGAAGCGGTTGAGCAGCTTAAGGCGATTATCGCGAAGCTGCTCGTCCTTGTCCATGACCATGACCTCATCGAAGAAACGGTCGATGGGCGCGCGCAGGGCGGCGAGGGCGGCAAATGCGGCCGGGTAGTCCTCGGCAGCAAGGGCGGCATCGACAGAGGTCTGAGCAGCCTCGGAGGCGTCGGCGAGCGCGAGCTCGACCTCGCCCATCAGGCTGCGGTCGTACTCCGCACCCAGCTCGGGCTTGGAGATGTGCGCGGCGCGGGCATAGGCGGTAGCCAAGTTGTCGAAGGTCTCGGCATCGTTCTTGCGGGCCTCGTCGAGCGCGGCGCAGCGGGCGAAGAAGACGGACGGGGCGATGATGTGCACCGCGGAGACGGCGGCAACGGTATCGGCCGGGATCTTTTCGTCACGGGCCATGCTCACCAGGCGGCCATGGAAGAAGTCGCGAACCTGCTGGGCGACCTCGGCGGCGTCGAACTCAATGCCCTGCTCACTGTAGAGCTCGAGGGCGAAGTCGATGAGCGACGTGGGGTCGATCGGCAGACGGTCGCGCAGGATGTTGATGATGCCGATGGCGGCACGACGCAGCGCGTACGGGTCGGAAGAGCCGGTCGGGGGCTCGCCGATGGCAAAAATACCGGCAATGGTATCGAGCTTGTCGGCGCAGGCCACGATGCAGCCAGCGGTACCCTCGGGCAGCTCGTCGCCGGCGAAGCGGGGACGATAGTGATCGCGAATGGCGTGGGCGACCTCGTCGTTCTCCCCCATCGCGATGGCGTAGTAACCGCCCATCACGCCCTGCTGGCTCGTGAACTCGACGACGGCGTTGGACACCAGGTCGGCCTTGCACAGGTGAGCGGCGCGGCCGGCATCGGCGGCCAGGTGGGCACCCAGGTGAGCCTCACGGGCAATAGCGAGCGCGAGCTGCTCAATACGCTCGGACTTGGCGAGCACGCTGCCGAGCTTCTCCTGGAAGGCGACCTTGGCCAGACGCTCGCGGAACTCGTCGAGGGAGATCTTCAGATCCTCCTCGTAGAAGAACTTGGCGTCATCCAGGCGGGCGCGCACAACGCGCTCGTTGCCGTCGATCACGCGCTCGGCGTTCTCGGGCTTGCTGTTGGAGACAATCACGAACTCACGCGTCAGCTTGCCCTCGCCGTCATAAATCGGGAAGTAGCGCTGGTTGGTGAGCATAGACTCGCAGATGATCTCGTGCGGGACCTTGAGGAACTCCTCATCGAAGGTACCGACGAGCACCGTCGGCCACTCGCAGAGGTTGATGACCTCCTCGAAGACCTTCTTGGGCGTATCGACGTGGCAGCCAGGGCGCGCAGCCTCGACCTCGGCGATTCCGGCAAGGATGGCCTCGCGACGGCGCTCGGCAGAGAGCACGCCGGCGTCCTCGAGCACCTGCTCGTAAACAGCGGGGCTGGCGACCACATGGTCACCGGGGCCCAGGACGCGATGGCCGCGCGTGGTGTTGCCGCTCGTCACGTCGGCAAACGACACGGGCACGACGTCCTCGCCCAAAAGGCAGCAGATCCAGCGGACCGGACGTACAAACGTGGCGTGCTCGTGGCCCCAGCGCTGAGAGCGGTAGTTGGGCCATTGCAGGCCGGCGATGGTCTTCTCGCACAGGGCCGTCAGGATCGGGGTGGCCGGGGCGGAAGGAATGTTCTTCTCGGCAAAGACGTACTCACGGCCGTCGGCGTCCTCGCGACGGACCAGATCCTCGGCAGCCACACCGCACTTGCGGGCGAAGCCCTGGGCGGCCTTGGTGGCGTTACCATCGGCATCGAAGGCGATGTTGGCCGCGGGGCCGCGCTTGACCTCGTGAACCTCATCGGTCGCGGTGGCGACGTCGGCAACGAGCGCAGCCAGGCGACGCGGGCTCGAGATCACGCGCACCTCGCCGTGGGCCAGACCTGCCTCGTCGAGACCCTTGGCGATCATGGAGCCAAGCTGCTTGACGGCATTGTTCAGCGGTGCAGAGGGCATTTCCTCCGTACCGATCTCAAACAGGAAATCCTTAGCGTCTGCCATGGCTTACGCCACCTCGCCTTCCTGATCGGCATTCTCGTTGATTCCGGCGACCTCGGCCATATAGGCCTCGCAGCACGCCTTGGCGACGGCGCGGACGCGCAGGATGTAGTTGGCGCGCTCGACTGCGGACAGCGCACCGCGGGCATCGAGCAGGTTGAAGGCATGGCTGCACTTCATGACGCAGTCATATGCCGGCAGCGGCAGCTTGCGCTCCAGGCAGGAGTGGCACTCGGCCTCATAGTCGTCAAACTTCTGACGCATCATCTCGACGTTGGCAACCTCAAAGTTGTAGGCGCTGAACTCGCGCTCGTTCTCCAGGAACACGTCGCCGTAGGTCATGGGCGTGCCGTCGGGCAGGTAGCTCCACACCAGGTCGTAGACCGAGTTGACGCCCTGGGCGTACATGGCGATGCGCTCCAGGCCATAGGTGATCTCGACGGGCACGGGGTCGACCTCGATGCCGCCCACCTGCTGGAAGTACGTAAACTGCGTGACCTCCATGCCGTTGAGCCAGACCTCCCAGCCAAGGCCCCAGGCGCCCAGGGTCGGGCTCTCCCAGTCGTCCTCGACAAAGCGGACGTCATGGTCGTTGGGGTCCAGGCCAATGGCGGCCAGCGAACCCAGGTAAAGCTCCTGGGCGTTGACCGGCGAGGGCTTGATGAGCACCTGGAACTGATAGTAGTGCTGCATGCGGTTAGGGTTCTCGCCGTAGCGGCCGTCAGCGGGACGGCGGCAGGGCTGTGCATAGCAGGTGCGCCACTCGGCGGGACCGAGCGAGCGCAGCGTGGTCGCGGTATGGAAGGTACCGGCACCGACCTCGGAGTCATAGGGCTGCATAATGACGCAGCCCTGCTCGCCCCAGTACTGCTGGAGGCGCAGGATGATGTCTTGGAAGGAAAGCGATGAAGCGTTCATGCCTCTAATATCCCCTCGTCGAAACGATTACACGGTTAGGTACTATAGCGGTTTTTAGTCGATAGCGCCGATACGGTTGAGCGGCCAGTAGCGCACAAGCGCCACGGCGATCAAGTCGGAGCGGTCGACCGGGCCAAAGTAGCGGGAGTCAGCAGAGTTCTCGCGGTTGTCACCCATCACCCACACACAGTCGTCAGGGACGGTGTAGGGATAGCTCACCTGAGCGCCGGGGGCTTGGACCGAAAGCGGCCAGCTCATGCCAGTCGTATAGTCCTCGTCGAGCGCCTGGCCATCGACGACGACCTTGCCGTCCTGCAGGTCGACCGTCTGGCCGGCCGTGGCAATAACGCGCTTTACCAGCACGTCATGCTCGGACGTGGCATCGGGGTTGTGGAACACCACGATATCACCCTGTTTGACAGGTTGGCCGAGCTCAAGGCTCACCTTTTGCGCCAGGATCTGGTCGCCAATCTCGATCGTGGACTCCATGGAACCGGTGGGCACCACAAAGGGCTCGACCACAAACGAGCGAATCAAGAAGGTGGCGACCAGTGCGATCGCGACAACCACGATCCACTCAAACGCACCCTTTAGCACGGAATGCTGCGATGGAACCATTCTCACTCCTCGCTCTGCGAATACGACGCGTCCAGGATCTCTTGCGCATATGCACGCTCCTCGGGCGTAAGCCGCGCCGTCTCGATCAGATCGGGACGCCAGCGGCAGGTACGCTCGATGGCATTCTTGCGGCGCCAGGCATCGACCTTGGCATGATCGCCGCTCACGAGCACTGGAGGCACGCTCTCGCCATTGAACTCGGCGGGACGGGTGTACTGCGCGTACTCGAGCAGGCCGCCGTCCTCGGCGGTCGAGAACGACTCATCAACGTTGCTCATCTCGTCACCCAGGGCTCCGGGAATGAGCCGTACGACGGCATCGGCCACGACCATAGCGGGCAGCTCGCCGCCCGTGAGCACATAGTCGCCGATCGACAGACGCTCATCGGCATACGCATATGCGCGCTCGTCGACGCCCTCGTAACGGCTGCACACAAACAGCAGGCGCTCGCTTTTGAGCAGGCGCTCGGCCACATGCTGCGTAAAGGGCTCGCCGCAGGGGGTGAAGAACACCACGGTGGGCTTGGGACCCTCAGAGCTGATGGCCTCGATTGCCTCGGCAATGGGCTCGACCTTCATGAGCATCCCCTGCCCGCCGCCATACGGCTCGTCATCGACGGTGCGATGACGGTCGTGCGTCCAGTCGCGCAGGTTATACGCCTTAAAATCAAAAAGGCCGGCCTTACGGGCGCGGCCCAAAATCGACGTGGACATGACGGGCTCAAACATCTCGGGAAAGACCGAAAGGGTCTCAATCAGCATGCTGTCCTCCCTACTTGTCCATATCGATCAAGCCGTCCATAACGTGGACGGAAATTGTTCCTGTGTCGGGAAGATCGAGCACAACCTGCTCGATCACGGGAATCAGCACCTCGCCGTACCGATCGCCTTCGACAACCCAAACATCGTTGGCGGGCGTCGACATGATCTCGACAATCGTGCCGAGCGAACCAAAGCGCTCGTCGGTCACCTCGCGACCCATGAGGTCGGTATAGGCTGCGTCGAGCGAATCGAGCTCAAAGTCGTCACGATTGGCCAGCACATAGCATCCGGTGATGCCCTCAGCGGCCGTCAAGTCGTCTATGCCCTCAAACGAAACCAGATCGCCATCGCCCGTATCGGTGACGGACACGACCGTGCAAAAACGGTCGCGCTTGAGCGCCGGCGGCGTCAAGGCGACACGCATACCCGGCTCCAATACAGAAGGAAGCCCCCGCAGCGGCTGCGCGAGGACCTCCCCCTTCCTTCCGTGCGGCTTAACCACACGGGCGATGTTTTTGTACTGGGACCTCAAGGTCCTAGCCCAGAACCTCTACCTCGACAGCAGTGTCGAGGCGAGCGGCCAGTGCACGGGCGAGCGTGCGAATGGCCTTGATGGTACGGCCACGACGGCCGATGACCTTAGCAACGTCATCCTCGGCAACCGAAACCTCAATCGTGGAGGCGTCGTCGCCATCGATGACCTCGAGGCTCACGGAATCCGGGTCGTCGACGATCTGAACAACGAGATATTCGACGAGATCGGCGATGCGATCTGAGAGCATTGCCTCA